>CAZWZZ010000032.1:0-17980 GCA_964638395.1 uncultured Caldilineaceae bacterium | reverse complement strand
TTGCAATTTATGGGTGATGATGCTAAGATTTGTGGATAAAGTAAGCAGGCTACTCTTTAGGATTGTTGAACTGGTAACGCCTACTCCAAAGGAGGACATAACCTTGGCCTCGAACAGCGATGACTTCACGGCGCGACTGATGGATGATATGGATCCGGAACTGCTTGATTTCGTCAAGACAAAAGTCAACTCTTTCATCAAATGGGATTTGGTTCGTTTTTTCTCTGAAAATCCCTATACAACCGATACTGTCGAGAATATTGCCAGATATGCGGGCAGAAATTCCATAGCCGTCGAGCCGGAGTTGGAAGAATTGGTCGCAAGTAACGTGATGAAGCGGGAAGAGGTCGATGGAACGTTTATATACTCTCTCTCGACGGATGAAGCCATGCGAAAATTGGTCGATGATTTCGTCTCCGCTTGTGAAGACAGGCACTTTAGAGTAAAAGCTGTGTATCATATCATTCGCGGCATGCGTTAATCAATTTTTTTTGTTATGAACACGCAATACCCTTTTTTAATCACCTTAACAACAACCACCGTCTTGCGGTCAACAAAATAAAAGGAGCTTGAAATCACTATGGATCGGGTAAAGACAGGGATCAAGGGGTTTGATGAAATGCTGGGTGGCGGTTTTTTAAGAGATACGGCGAACCTCATCGAAGGGGCACCCGGTACCGGCAAGACCACGCTGGGCATGCAGTTCATCTACAACGGCATTCAGGCTGGCGAACCGGGCCTAATTATTACCTTTGAAGAATTTCCCAAACAATATTATCACGACGCCGCTCAATTTGGCTGGGATTTCGCCGAGTTGGAAAAGCAGGGCTTGCTTAAAATTGTGATGACCAGCCCGGAGACAAGCCAGAGCGATATCGAGCGGGTGGGGGGTATGATCGAAACCCTCGTGATGGAGATGGACGCCCGACGAGTGGTTGTGGATAGTATGAGCCATTTTGTCCGCCTGACCCAAGACCCTGTCGAGTTACGCAGCATCGAGTTTGCCTTCATCAATGCCCTGAAACGCCAACAGTTGACCAGCGTCTTGACCCGCGAAAGCCCCGTGTTGCTCGGTGAGTTACAGGCCAGGGATAGCCAGATCAGCTTTGTGGTTGACTCCTACACGATGCTGCGCTATGTCGAAATCGAATCGGCCATTCAACGGGCCATGATTGTCCTGAAAATGCGAGGCAGTCACCACGCCAAAGATATTCGCCAATATGACATCACCCGCACCGGCTTCGAGGTCCAAACGAAATTTGAAGGCCGGGAGGGTATCCTGAGCGGTAGTCCCCGCCGTATGTCCGAGTCTTTTGTTGAAGCCTTTGTCAAACGCTAGAAACTAGAAAAACCACAATCAGCGAAACGCTTTATGAACCTCCTTAGCGTTATCTTGAATATTTACATCTGGACTGTCGTCGCTATTCTTCTGTACTTCCTTTTTGCCATCGCTCGTTTTTATCAAAAAAAATCCGGTCAACGTTCCTACTACGCTGCCTTTTTAGTCGTGGCGGTTTTTTTCGGCGGATCGGCACTGCGGTACGCCTTGCTGCCCCCGGCGATTAGCGGCGATGTGTGGGGGGACTCGTTGCGCTTTGCCGGGGCAATCATCTTGGTAGGATTTGGATATTTTTTGTTGAGACTGATGACGGGAGGTCGTTCTTGATTAAATTTGTGTCTCTGTTTGGCGTACTGGGCACGGCCTCGGTCATGTTTTTGATGTACACGTTGGCCAAACTCTCAGAGCGGTTTGGGGCTGTCATCAAGATGCCTCCCATTTACCGTTACTTCTACCTGGCGGCAGCCCTGGTTGGAGTCAGCGTCTTAACGCAGGCACTCCACCTGTTCAATCTAACGTGGCTAACGTGGCTAACGTGGCTGACCCAACCGTGGGTCTTGCTCGTGACCTACTACTTACCCCTCAGCATCGGCGTCACCCTCGCTTTGGGGATCACCTGGCGTTACTGGCGTTGGCTTGTTAAGGAAGATCGTCGTGAGACCTGATGACTCCCACGCCTCCCCCCCGGTGAGCCACCACGCCTTCTCCCAGGCGTTGGCCCATTTGAGCCAGACCATCGTCGCCTGCACTAACCTTGACGAATTGTTAAATGTTGTTGCCCGCAGCTTGAGAGATGATTTTGGCTATCATTGCTGTGCCATTTTTTTGTCCAGTTCTACGGAAACGACATTCAAATTAAAAGCCAGCAGCACCGAACCGGACCACCTCCCGCCCCCTCGTAATCTCCCCGTACCCGTTCAAGGGCGGACGATCATCAGTCGTGCGGCAGCCGAAGCGGACCTCATTCTCTGTAACAACATTCAAGAAAGCAGCTTCAGCCTGTTTGATTATTTTGGCATCGAAGCCCGCTCAGAAATAGCCGTGCCCCTGCTCGTTGGCAAGCAGGTGGTGGGGGTGTTAGATGTGCAAAGTCAACAGCCCCACCGGTATGGGGATGAGGATTGCCATCGCCTGCAAACCATAGCCGCGCAACTGGCCCTGGCCATCGAGAACAACCGCCTGGTCAAAGAGCGGGACAAACGGCTGGTGGAATTGGCCACATTCAACCAGATCGGAATGATTATCGCCGACCACCGTGACCTGGAGACGATTTTCTCCAATACCGTCCAACGCATTAGAAATCTCTTTCGGGTAGAAGGGGCCTCCCTCCTGGTTTTAGAGGATAACAACCTCCGTTTTGTGGCGGCCTCCGGCACCGCCGCCGAGGAGATCAGGCCCTTTATCCTCAAACCGGGGCAGGGCATCGCCTGGTCGGTCGTCGAGACTCAGGAAACGATTCAAGTCGATGATGTCAAAAATGACCCGCGCCATTTTGCGGATATCGACCTGGCCATCGGCTTCAACACCAGGTCCCTGTTGGCCGTCCCCATTCGTCTCCAGGACCGAATTTTAGGTGTTCTGGAGGTGATGAACCGTTTGGATGGTCAACCTTTTAACCGGGATGATGTCACCATTCTGGAGTTCATCGTTTCCTCGGTGGCGGTCTCTATCGAAAATGCCAGACTCTTTGACCAAACCCGACGCCAGGTAGACCGGGTCACCGGCCTCCTCCAGGCCAGTTATACCCTGAGTACACTGAACCTGGAAGATACGCTGAACACGATTGTTCGTCAAGCCGGCAATTTATTGGAAGCCAACCATACGGTGGTCTATCTGGTTGATTATGAGGCCCGCCAGATAAAACCGACAGCCGTCCATAGCGTCGGCGATATGAAGGGCGTGCCCACCCCCCCCTTCGATTTTGAGAGTGGGACGGCGGCCTGGGTTATCAAACATCGGGAGTCGCTCCGCATCAACGATGTGCGCCAGGATAGCCGCTTTAAGCAGGTATCGCCCGAATCCAAACGAATCAAAAATTTGGTGGCCGTTCCGCTGATCGTCAAAAACGAGGTGATTGGCGTGCTGGAAGCGACCCACAAACTCAGCCAGGGCGGGTTTGGCTTGGAGGATGAGTCGCTCCTGACCGCCTTCGCCAGCCAGGCGGTCATAGCTATCCAACACGCCCGGCTCTATCGGGAGAAACAGCAGCAGATTCGGGCCTTGACCACGCTGACTCAGGCCAGCGAGGCGATAACCAAGGCCGGTACGCTTGACCAACTCCTTAACATTGTGCTAAACTCTGCCATGTCAATCATTGCCGCAGATGGCGGAGCCGTCGTTCTGGTTAATTCTGAAAGCCAAACGCTTCGTATCGAAGCCGCCCACGGTATCGCCGCGCAGAGTGTCGAAGCCTTCAACCGGTTGAATCTGCCCAAAAAAACCGGTCTGTTTGGTGAAATCTATCGTCGTCGGGAAATCATCGACGTCGAGCCTGGCCACAACGATCCGGCGATGTCGATTGATGAGCAAATCCCCTGGGATTTGCCCGGAGCCTTTACCAACATACCCTTGATTAGCGCCCACGATTTCATCGGGTTCATCACCCTCTATGGGCTACCCCACAATGATGATCCCGCTTTGTTGCAAGCCGTGGCCGATATGGCCGCCGTCGCTATCGACAAAGCCCGTCTGTTCGATGAAATTGGCCAACGGTTGGCTGAGGTGTCAACGCTGTACACCCTGGCCGAGCAGATGACTCGTGTCTTAGACCTGGATCGGGTTATTGAATATAGCGTGACCATTCTGAAACACGCGCTCGATTGTCAGGGCTGCTGTCTCTTTTTGAAAAAAACGGATGACGCCCCCTTCGAGCTAAAGTCACACATCGGTTGGCCTGTCGGTTCGGAACGCCTGATAACTGAGACAAATCACATTGCCCGGTTAGCAGAACAATTAACAACCCGGCCTTACCCCATTTACCTTAAGGATGTTAAAGAGGCTAATCCTCTGTCTGGGGAGGGCGTTGGCTCTGCTGAGACCCCAATCCTGCGGATGCGGTCGGTCATGATTGTGCCCCTGGTGGTCAAGGAGGAGGTCATCGGCGCGTTGTCGATCACGGCTCGACAGCCGGATGCCTTTAGCCAGGCGGAGGGCCGCCTGTTAACCATTGCCGCCGCCCAAATTTCAACGGCCATCGAGAATATCCGGCTCTATGACAATCTGGAGCGGCGGGCTGTCGAGTTAGAAGCGGCCTTGAATGAAGTGGCCGAGGCCAATCGCTTAAAATCTGAATTTGTTCAGAATATTTCCCACGAACTGCGAACCCCGTTGACCTTTATTTTGTCCTATGTGGAACTGATTTTGGAAGGCACGTTGGGTGATATTCCGCCTGTCATCAGGGAGAAATTAGAAATCGTCTCCCAAAAATCCCAGGTGACGACCCGGCTGGTCAATGATATTATTTCTTTGCAAAAGATAGAAGCGGGTAATTTGCAACTCAGTCTGATGTCGCCTGCTGAATTAGTCGAGCGAGCGACCCACGGAGCCGTGGCCAATGCCTCCGAATATGGTATCGACATTGTCTCAACCTATGAGCCGGATTTGCCCCCCGTTCAGGTCGATGTCGATAGAATCGGTCAGGTGTTTGATAATTTGGTGACCAATGCTTTGAAATTTAGCCCGGCAGATAGCGTTATCCGCATTAACGCCGCCGCTACCGGCGAACACATCGTCTTCTCCGTTCAGGATCAAGGGATTGGTATTCCGGCCGATAAATTGGATAAAGTTTTTGATCGCTTTTATCAGGTGGATGGCTCGACAACCCGCCGTTATGGGGGGGCCGGATTAGGGTTAGCGATTATCAAGCAAATTGTTGAGGTTCACAACGGAGAAATCAAGGTCGATAGCACTGTCGGCGAAGGAACGACATTTACTTTTTGGTTGCCCGTCTATCGGGAAATAGAGACGTGTTGAGTTTATGGATCGTTTGTTGAGTACACAACCGGTTGGTCTAAAAGAGAAAAGTAATCCCGTGAAGGACAAACTCCGTAAAACTATATTCAGCCTGCCAAAGATCGATTTACATCGTCATTTGGAAGGTAGTTTGCGGCTGTCCACACTCTCCGAAATTGCCCACCAGCATGGGGTCGATCTGCCCAGTTTGAGTTTGGATGAATTGCGCCCCTACGTCCAGGTTGTGGATGATACCCCCGACTTTCTCGGCTTTCTGGCCAAATTCAAATTGTTGCGCCGTTTTTACTCCAGCCGGGAAGCGGTCATGCGGGTGGCCTACGAAGCGGTGGCCGATGCCGCCGCCGACAACATTCGCTATCTGGAACTACGCTTCAACCCCGTGGCCCAGGCCCTCAACCAGGGCTTTAGCTTCGAGGAAGTCGTTGATTGGGTCATCGAAGCTACGCAGCAAGCGGAGGCCGATTATCCGATCCAGGTCCGTCTCATCGTCCAGATTGGGCGGCACGAACCGCAATATGCCCGCCAATTGGCCGAAATTGCCGCTGATCGCCAGGATCGCGGCATCGTCGCCATTGATTTGGCTGGTGATGAGATCAATTATCCGGTCACCAAATTTATTGATGTCTTTTGTTGGGCCAGAAAGCAGGGCTTACACGTCACGGTTCACGCGGCTGAGGCTGGCCCAGCCTTCAATATCAAAGAGGCGGTTGAGAAATTGGGAGCTGAGCGTATTGGCCACGGCGTCCGCGCCAGAGAGGATTTAGCCATCGTTGATCTCCTCCAAAAGCAGCAGGTCACGTTGGAGATGTGCCCTACCAGCAATCTCCAAACCGGCATCATTCCCCGTTTGAGCAGCCATCCGCTCCACGCTTTTCATCAGATCGGTATTCCGGTGACGATCAACACCGATGACCCCTCGATTTCTAACATCACCCTGACCAATGAATATGAGGTGGCAGTCCGGGGGGCCAATGTGCCGTTCCACATTTTGCCGGAGATCATTCTCAATGCCGCCCGGGCGGCATTTTTACCCAAGCCGGAGAAAACCAGGCTCGTCAAATGGTTTGAAAAAACTTTGCGGAGTCGAGTCAGCCCGGCATAATTCAAAAATCATAAATACAGGGTTCGTTCAGACCCCCTCCCAACCTCCCCCGCTGCGGGGGAGGAGTCACATCTCCCCTCGATTCGGGGGGATTAAGGGGGGTGTCCGTAAGCCCTAAATAGTTGTCGAGGTTATAACTGTGCCCTACATTGGAAACGTAGAATATCATATGGTAAGTGATGGTCTGGCCTGGGTCGATGGCGGCGGGGCTTTTGGCCTGGTTCCCTATGTCATCTGGAAAGATCTGCGCCCGACCGATGAACATCACCGGATCGCCTTGATCCTCAATAGTCTGCTCATTCGCTCCGAGGGGAAGACGATTCTGGTGGATACCGGCTATGGCCAGAAATTGTCGGAGAAGATGGCCCGCAATCTCGGCCTGGATCGACCCGATGGCGATCTGTTGGCGGGGTTGGCCCGGCTCGATGTGAAGCCTGAGGAGATCGACATCGTCATCAACACCCATCTGCACGGCGACCATTGCGGGGGGAACACCCGGCGGGAGGGGGAGACCCTGATTCCCACCTTCCCCAACGCTCAATATTTCATCCAACGGTTAGAGTTTGCCGAAGCCCTGATGCCTAACGAACGCACGCGGGCCACCTATTTCCCCGAAAATTATGAGCCGTTGCGCGACAGCGGCCACCTGAAGATCATCAACGGCAACACCATCGTCACCGGCGAAGTCCGCACCGCCGTGACCCGGGGCCATACCCGCGCCCATCAGATCGTCATTCTGGAGTCCGCTGGACAAACCGCCATGTTTATGGCCGATCTGGCCACGCTCCACCAACATTTCGAGCGGCTGGCCTGGGTTCCTAGCTATGATCTGGAGCCGATGGAGTCGATTGAAACGAAGCGGTATTGGCAACAGTGGGCCATCGAGCGGGACGCCCTGCTCCTGTTCCAACACGACACAGAGATGACCGCCGGGAAGCTCAGGCAAGCCGGACGGCGCTTCAAGGTGGAGCCGGTGGCTCTGGTTTAACCTTATGTTGGCCTAACTCCGCTCCCACTGCTTGATCGACTCTTTAATCAGGGCCTTCACATCGGGATCGGGCACTTCGTCAGGCGTAGAGTAAAACGAGCCGTTGACGTTGATCCGAATCCCGCCGTCCGGGGCGGAGATGATGTCGATTTTGGTAGTTTGGCCCAGTGGCGAATAGAGCAGCCGGTTCTGCACGATGTCGTTGATCTCCCGGGCCAGATTGATGGCCGGCAGCATACTGGGCAGCCCCGGCGAGGGTTTGGGTATACCAAAAAGCCCCCGTGATGACGAAGATTCCGGCGGCGGCGAAGGGGATAACGGTGGCGTTACCGGCGGCGGTTGAGGCGATGGGGCCGGTTGGCTTTGCTGTGTTTGTTGAGAAGTCCCCGGTTTGATCTGTGGGGCAGCGGTCTCAGCCGGTGGGGCGTCATCAACAACCGGCTCCGGAACCTGCCCCACTTTGGGGTTGTAGACCGATTTGAGACCGGCCTCGGTCACGATCCGACCATTCGTAAACGCTAAAAGGTGAGCGGCCAATTTCAGAATGAATTGGCCGATTTTTTTATCCGCCACCTCGGTCAATTTATGGTACTGTTGCCCGCCAATCTGAACGATCAGTTGCCCCGACTGCGGATCGCGCAGCAGACGCAGCAGTTCGACCGGCTCTTGGGGTTGAACAGGGCGGGATGTGGAGAGCGAATTTTCTGACCGGGCGCTTAGATCGACCGGCTCCGGTTCGGGTGGCTTTGAATTAGAGTTGACATTTGAGCCGCCAGCAAGATTATTCAAAATATCCATATTGAGATCATCATCACCGGCAGCGGAGGCGGCGGGAAAGGCCGAGGGGTGTGTATGTCCCTCTTTACTCTCGGTACTCGAAGCCGTTGAAGCGGGCAGGTGAGAGGGGGCGGGGTCATTGGACAGAGCGTTGTTCTGGTTGTCGGATAGGGAGCCGTGCTTCATTTTACCTTTTTTACTCCTGCTGCGAATTGAAAAAATGATAATTCCTGCAAATATGAAAGCAAACGTCAGGGTGATCCCCAACAGGATGAGTATAGGTGTTCCTGTCATCGATCTCTCACTTCGTTATGATCTTTTCTTCTAACAACGTTAAAAATTCAATCAAAATCATTGCCGTCGCCCCCCATACCTGATGTCCGAAAACATCAAAAAAGGGTATGCGCCGCTCGCCAATTTCTGGAAATTGCCACATCTCTGCCTGGCGAATGGTCGGATCGAGCAGTAAACTCAGTGGCGTTTCGATAATTTCGGCTACCTCTTTTTCATCGGGCTGGAAATGGGGGTGGGCCGGACTGTAGGCCACATAGGGATAGGTACAAAAGTGACTTGGCGGAATATAGAGGGGCGACAGTCGGCCGATGATTTCCAACGTCTCCGGTGAGAGACCAATCTCTTCCATCGTCTCCCGGAGGGCCGTCTGGCGCATGGTTTCGCCCGCTTCGCGGCGTCCGCCCGGTAGAGAGACTTGACCGCCGTGCGTGCCGGGGTATTCCGGGCGACGCATCATAACAATGTGCAGTTCGGCAGTTGGCGTGGGGGCATAGAGGAGTAGCAGCACGCCCGCCTCGCGGCAATCATTGGGAATGTCCCAGCGGTGTGGGATGCCTCTCGCCGGCTGGGGGGCCATTTTGGCCTGAGCTTCAACCCCCGGCAGTAGACCTGACAAGGCTATACGGATGTCGGCAATGGTCAGTCGTTGTTGATTGATGACCCACACTTTATCTTCGGTGACCATTTAATTCATCCATCTTGCCCCAAAGTAGCTTTTAAGGCGCCGCAGTAATTCAAACTTCCGGCGTGGTTCAGAAACCTGCGCTGTTAGCTTGACAGTGGGACAACAATCAGCGTAAAACGTATGACATAAACGTAAAAATTTGGCGATACCGATCATCAATCTTTACGTTTTTCGTTTTACGATAGTCCAAGTATTATAACATAAGCTACATCAGGACGGCATAGGTAATAAGGGTAAAATTGAGCAATCTGAGACTGTCCGGAGGCAGGTTAACAGGCATAACCGGCTCTACAAGCTAAAATGATTTAGGATGACCGGCCGGCATCTCTCGCTTTTCCAGGTCGGCTTTGATGATCTCATATTGATGGGGTTTATCTAAGTCCATCCCCAATTCGGCAAAGCGAGTGACGACCGTGCGGGCATCCAGATTAACGATTCTGCTAACTCTGGCGGCGGCATCGTGGACGGTCATCCGCCGGAAGAGGAAACGAATGATGAACCCAAAATCCAGGAGGCGTAACTGTTGCCAATAATTTTTGCGTGAGCCGGTCAGGGCCTGGAATAGCTCGATGTCGGTCTTGTCGGGCGTCTCCACAGATACCAAAAACAAATCCCCGCCGGAGTAGCGCCCGCCCTTGAAGGGTACATAGGAGCGTTTGGAGTTGGGGAAGCGAGCCTCCATCGTCTTTTCTTCAACCAGGGCATAATAAACATCCGCCTCTTGCGAGCCACACTCGGCCACGAAACCCCGGATAATCTCCGGGGTAATCAACGGAATGTCCGAGGAGCAGAGCAGAAACTTATCAGCCGCCGGGTTGACCGTAAGGAGTTCATCAAGACCGGCCAAAATATTATTAATCAAATTTCCCGTCGAGTCAACGAAATGAATGGGAAAATTGGATAATGGAATCTCCTCCGGGTTCAGGCCAACAATGACGATATGTTCAACCAGGCTAGAGTCAATCAGCGCGTCGATCACCCAGCTAATCATGGGACGGTCAGCCAGAGGAATCAGCGCCTTTTTTTCAAAACCGGTCAACTCATAAAGAGGATCGCCGACTGACAGTAACCCGCCGGCGGTAATAATTGCATCCATCGTTGCTCCATACGTGACATCGTTGGACTTATGATTATTGTCTTGAAACCACTACCCTCTGTCAGTATAGCACTTAAGAATGTAAGCGCAACTCTCCTTAAAATTGTCCCGTTTCTCAATATGACCAACAGACCAGCCAGGTTTCCAAAAATTTGGCTATCTTGATAGAATTTATGGTCTCAAAAGCATGGTTAGCCCCCGTGACGGCGAAAACCTGGCCGGTCTGAGGGGCGGATAGGTAAAAATTTCTTTTAATTATGTCTAATACAAATTTTTATGTTATAATTCAGTAACCGATTATGCGTAATTAAGGAATGAGCGGTAAATAACTTGTGCCTTTCAAATCGTCGTAATTAATTGGTAATTAGTCATTAGAGATTGAATGACCATTTACTAATAACCAATTACCAAGCTGGACTGCACAAGTTATGAAATTCTCGTTCCTAACCAGCAAAGACCTGAATTACGTTTGATCGGGTCCGTAGATAAATTTCTGGAGGCAAATGATGGCCGAAGCCACACCAGCTATTGAACAGCCTGTTGAACAGCAAACATTGCGCCGCAAAATGTTGGGCGTTAAAGTCCGGCATGCCCGCATGCGAGCCGGTTTAGGAGTCACGGAAGTGGCCACGGCGCTGGGGGTTCCGGTAGAGTTCATCACCGAACTCGAACTGGGCCGCCGGGACGTGTCGCTGCCCCAACTGGAAGTGATGGCCTACCTCTTTGATACGCCCGTCATCTACTTCTGGTCAGACGACCCCATCGAGGAAGTGGATTGGGATTTCCCAACCCTGGAAGCGATGGCTTTGCGCCGGCGGATCATCGGCGCTTTGTTGCGGCATGCCCGCCTCGAAGCCGGTCGCTCTTACGACGATCTGGCCAATCTCCTCGGCGTTTCGACAGAGCAGATTGTTGATTACGAGTATGGGCGACGCGAAATCCCCTTATATCAACTCGAAAGCCTGGCTAAGAACTTAAACCAGTCCCTCGCCTATTTTATGGATGAGGGCATTGCTCCCCAAAAATCGGGGGGGCGCGAAGCAACGTTGGATGAACTGGCCCAATTTTCCAAGCTACCCGCAGATGTACGCTCATTTTTGCTCAACCCGGCCAACCTGCTCTATATGAACATCGCCATTCGCTTGAGCGACCTGTCCGCCGAAACATTACGCGGATTAGCGGAGGGGCTTCTGGAAGTCACCTATTAACTAAGGCCCTATGACCCACGATATTTCACCCGCCCCAGCCGGTGATGCGGCTGCCTTGCCCGATAACGCGCTTATAGCGGGCCTCTTCGAGTTGGCCGCTATCCGCGATATAGAAAGCCTGCTCAACAAGGCTTTAGGGCTGGCCATTCGGGTGTTGGGGGCCGAGGCCGGGTCGATTTTATTTCAGGGGCAGCCTCCCCACACCGTGCGGCTAGGCGCGTTTCGTCCCGAAGCGATGACCCGCATCGAGCGATGGGAAGAGATCATCGCCAAGCGGTTGGCTGACGCCACCTGGAACATCCCGGTGGGGGGCACATTACCGGTCTCAACTTCTAAAATTCCGGACGGCCCCTTAA
Organism: uncultured Caldilineaceae bacterium; assembly: GCA_964638395.1. Classification (GTDB taxonomy): domain Bacteria; phylum Chloroflexota; class Anaerolineae; order 4572-78; family J111; genus CAZWZZ01. The sequence continues at coordinate 6,163 of CAZWZZ010000032.1, read as the reverse complement.
CCCTGCTCAATATCCCCCTCCTGCGGGATACGATGGTGGTCGGGTCGTTGAGCCTGGCGCTCAAGCAAGAGATCGAAGCGGCTCACCATACCACTCTGGGGCAGATTGCCAGAGCCGTCGGGCAGATGGCTTCGCTGGTGGCCGATTTGGATGGTGCGCTCCACCGGCTCAAGCAAATCGGGATGTTTTATCAAATCAGCCAGGATTTAGTGACCACGTTCGATGTTCGCCAACTCCTGGCCGATACGATGACCCTGTCGGCCAGCGTCATCGATGCCGGCGTGGCCTCGGTGATGTTGATTGATGATAAAGCGGAGGAGTTGGTTTTTGAAGTGAGCCACGGCCCCCACGCCAAAGCGCTCCGGCAGCAGCGCATCCCTCTGGATGAAGGCATCGGCGGCTGGGTGGCCCAACATGGGCAGCCGGTCATCGCCAACAACGCCCGCACCGACCCCCGTTTCAGCAATCGGGTTGATGTCCGCACCGGTTTTTTGACCCAATCCATTGCCGCTGTTCCGTTGAAGATCAAAGGGCGCATCATCGGCGTTTTGGAGGTCCTAAACAAATACGCCAGCAGCGGCTTCGATCACGAAGATATTCAACTGATGAACGCCATCGCCTCCCAGGTGGCCATTGCCATTGAAAATTCCCGTTTGTACCAGAATGTCAAACGGGAGCGGGATGAAGCCATCGAATCTCAGGAGAATTTGCGGCGGCATGTGACCGATACGATACATAACGAGTCGGGACGGCTGCTTTCTGCCATTCGGAGCAGCCTCGACCATTTGGAGCGGCTGAACGAAATCGAGCCGGAGGCCGTCCATAATGAGATCAATGCCTTGCGGAATCTGGTTTTCAAGGCTACGCGCGGCCTGCGCCATCTCTCGTTCGATACCCACCCGGCCCTGTTGGAGAGCCGGGGGCTGGCGGCGGCGCTCGACCAATACCTGGCCCATCTGCGTTGTGTGGAAAGTTTCACCCTCCATTTTGAACCGACCGACCTGCCCAGCTTTCTCGCCGATGCCCGCCAAATTGCCGAAACGATCTTCGCCGTTATTCAGGAGGCCATCAACAACGTCAGGTTCCACGCCGGAGCGCGGAATGTGTGGCTCTCGTTTGAACGGGAGGCGGCCCATTGGGTGGTCACAGTCCGGGATGATGGCAATGGCTTCGATGTGGCCGAGGTTAAGAAAAAGGCCGCCCAGAACAACTGGCTCGGTCTGGTGTTGATGGCTGAGCAGGCCCGATCCATCGGAGCCGACCTGGAGATCGAGTCCCGCCAGACCGCCCCCCGCCGGGGGACGAGCGTCCAGTTACGAATCCTCTCCCCCGAAACCACTATCGAAATGTCCACTAAAACAGATCAGGAGTGACAAAATGACAACCCCATCCCCCCAAAAACTACACGATCAAGGCATCAAACTTTTTCGACAGGGCAAGTTAGAGGCCGCTCTGGAGACATTTCAGACGGCTTTGACCGCCGCCGCTGATGACACTCAGAAAGCGGCCGAGGTTTACAACGACATCGGCGTGGTTCAGCGCCAGCTTGAAGATTATGAGGCCGCCCATGAAGCCCTCGACGAGGCCGAATCCCGTTTCGAGGCGTTGGCCGATGAAAAGGGGCAGGCCCAGGTGTTGGGCAACCGGGCCGCCATCTATGAGGCCGAAGATCAGCTTGAAGAGGCGGTCGAGCATTACAAACAGTCGGCCACGCTGCTGGAGAAAGTGGGCGAGGCGGATATGGCTATGTATGTCTGGCAGGCCGTCAGCCGCCTGCGCCTGAAACAGAAGGAATATATCGCCGCTATCGGCGCTTATGAAGAGGGCGTCGAGAATATGCCCGACAGCTCTTTCAAAAAGAAGGTTATGCGGCGGCTGTTACGAATGCCCGGCAATCTGATGGGTGGCCTGGGCAGCGGCGGCGAGCGGGACGATAAGTAGTTCTACAATGTCACATTCGCCCCCCTAGCCCCCCAGCGGGGGGAATTTCTGTCTTGTCTCCCCCCTTTGGGGGGCTGGGGGGGCGTTTCAGGGTCAAATTATGTTAATGTGACATTGTCGAAGTAGGGTAGTTTGGCCGAATTATCGGTCAAGATGGGGGGAAAGATGATGAAAACAAAGCGGATAATTCAAGTTGCAATGCTTCTAGCCATTCTGTTTGGTGCAGGGCGGCTGCTGGTCTATGCTCAAGGCGATGGTTCGCGGCTGCGGGTTGTGAACGCTGCGCTGGCCCTGCCCGAAGCTGATATTTACGTCGGTGAAACCCTCTATTTTGAGGATGTGGTCTATGGTTACATTTCTCCCTACGTCCCGGTCGATCCCGGTCAGCGCAAATTGCAGGTGCGCCCGCGCGGGGTCAACAGCATCAGCCCGGTTATCGAGCGGGGGGATGTCAACATCGAGGCCAACCGGGATTTCACAGCCATCATTCTGGATGTCACAGGCGATCAATTTCTGATTATCCGGGATGATAACGAGACGCCTCTCGAACCGGGCCAGGCCCGGGTGCAGATTTTGCACGTGTCCCGCACTACCCCGGCGGTCGAAGTCTGTCTGGACAACCGCTGCCAGAACTTGACCTACAAAGGGCGCTCCAACTTCGGCAACTATCCCAACAGCGAAGAGGTCAATCATTACACCACCCTCGATGCCGGAACTTACAACCTCGTCATCCGCTTCACCGGCCTGGATAAACTCCAGGTTTTCAAACAACCGATCTCCTTTGCCGCCGGGCAAGTCTACTCCCTGTTTATCTTCGATGCCAAACAGATCGGCGGCAAGCCCCACCTGGCCCTCCATTCCGACACCGGGCAAGCCCTGCCCCACTACACCGAGGATTACGCCGTTCCCCATTCCCCCGGCCAGCCGGCAATGCCCGGCGTGGGTGGCCCCGGCGGTGGCGCTGCTCCCCCCGTCTACCCGCCGCTGACCGGTGCCTTTTTATCACCGACGGCTCTAGTCTGGGTGTCGGTCCTGGGCACGCTGATTGTCGTCAGTGGGGTGTGGTTGGTTAAACAAAAACGGAGCAACGTATGACTGCCGTCAAAGAACTTTCCGATGTTGATTTCGAGCAAATAGTGCAGGATAACAGTCCCTATACCCCATCACCCTTAGCTTGGGAAGATCACGTCCTCTATTTTATGATGCTTGACCGCTTTTCCGATGGTCAGGAAAAAGGGTATAAGGATATTAATGGCGAGGTTGTCAGCACGGGGGAAACGCCCCTCTATGCCCTTAGCGACCACGGCAATGCCGTTCAAAATGAAGCTGATGCTGCGCAATGGCGGAATGCGGGCAATGTCTGGTGCGGTGGCAATCTAAAAGGGCTAATCAGTAAACTTGGTTACTTGAAGCGGCTCGGTGTATCGGCCCTCTGGCTTAGTCCCATTTTTAAGCAAGTCGAGTTATATGACAGCTATCACGGGTATGGCATCCAAAATTTTCTTGATATAGATCGCCGGTTTGGCACCAAAGAAGATTTGAAAGCGTTGGTTGCGACCGCGCATCAGCATAACATTTACGTAATCCTCGATATTATTCTCAATCACACCGGCGATGTTTTCGCCTATGAACATAAACATATGTATTATTGGCAAGGCTGGCAGTATCAAGTTGTGGGGTATCGAGATAAGCAGGGCAACCCTACCATTCCATTCAATCATCCGGTTTCTGACTCAGAATTTCCTGACGGTGCCATTTGGCCGAGAGAATTTCAATATCCCGAAACATTCAGTCGCAAAGGTGAAATCAGAGATTGGGAGGCCAGTCCTGAATATTTAGATGGCGATTTTCCCCATCCTGAAGGATTGTATACCTTAAAAGACGTGCATCTGGGAAGCGGGGCGATGGAGAATTATCAGGTGTCCGCTGCGCTTAAACATTTGGCGAAAGTCTATTCCTACTGGATTGCCTATGCTGATATAGACGGCTATAGGGTGGATACCGTAAAGCATATGGATAAAGGCGCGACCCGCTATTTTGCCTCAGTTATTCACGAGTTTGCTCAAGCTCTGGGCAAGGAGAATTTTTACCTTATCGGAGAGATTACAGGCGGTCGAGAGAACGCCTTTAAGACGATGGAAGAAACGGGACTTGATGCGGCGCTAGGCATAAACGATATTCCCGGCAAATTGGAAGCTGTGGCCAAAGGATATACCAATCCGGTTGAATATTTTGAACTTTTCCGTCATTCGCTTCAAATGGGCAAAGATTCCCATGCCTGGTTTAGGAATAAGGTGGTCACGATGTTCGATGACCATGACCAGGTAAGGAAAAAGGAGAATAAGGCCCGGTTCTGCCGGCACGACAATGGCGATAGGCTCATCACGGCTGTGATGGCCTTGAACTTGCTCACAGAAGGTATTCCCTGTATCTACTACGGCACAGAACAATATTTTGATGGGGAAGGGGGCAATGACCGTTACATCAGGGAGTGTATGTTTGGCGGACAGTTTGGTGCATTTAGAAGCAAAGCGAGGCATTTCTTCAATGAAGATAGCGATTTGTTCAAAAATATTGCGACTATGATCGATATGCGGAAAAACTATCTGACCTTGCGCCGGGGCAGGCAGTACCTACGTGAAATTTCAGAAAATGGCCTCGATTTTGACTATCCCCAGGTGATAGGCGGCAGAACATATTCACTCATTGCCTGGTCCCGGATTTTTAACAACAAAGAGATGGTGATTGCCATAAATAGCGCCCCCTACAATCCACGCTCTGCCTGGATAACCATTGATGATGACCTGCACTCAGTAAATCAGAATATGACCTGCCTCTTCTCTACAGATGCCGGGCAGATAAACGCCCAATCCCCGGTTAAGGCCAAAAACGGGAAGGCGGTGTATATAAGCGTACCTCCCGGTGGGGCTGTTATTTTTCACTGAGTTGGTATGTTATCAAAACATCTCGCTCCTCTCCTCCTCCTGATATTCCTTCTCTCCCTCTCCGCCTGCGCCGGGGCCATCAAAATCGAGCGTATTCCAACGCCGACGCTGCCCCCGACGCCGACGGCTCCTCGGCCCACCCCCACCGCCGCCGCCGCCCTCCAACCGGAAGATAATCCCCGGCGCATCGTCGTTGAGAAAATCGACCTGGATGCGCCTGTCGTCGAAATGGGCTGGATGGTGCAAGGTGAAGGTAGCGAGACGGTGAGCCTCTGGGAGGTGCCGGAAAACGAGGCCGGTTGGCATCTCAACTCCGCTCAACCGGGCCAGGGCGGCAACGTCGTCATCTCCGGCCACAACAATAGCAGCGGCGGCCACGTCTTTGGCGCGTTGGAGGCCCTCGAAATCGGCGATCAGGTCACCCTCTTGACCGCCGACGACACGCCCCACACCTACCGCATCGACGAAACCCAGATCGTCCGCACCCTCGGTGCCTCTCAGGAAACCCTCGATTATCTGCGGGCTGTCATCCAGCCCACCCCCGATGAGCGGCTGACCCTCATCACCTGCTGGCCAAGCTGGACCAACACCCACCGTCTGATTATTATTGCCACGCCGCTGTGACCACAGACAAAATTTGACACCCTCTTATCTTTATGTCAACTCAAAGTTGGACAAAAAACCTCAACTCGCTTACAATGAAAGTGTTGATTTTCACCAAATTGGGTCAACATTGGTGATGCGCCACGTCAGGGGGGAGTGGGACGTAAATTTTGCTGGCTGGCCCTTCATCACCACTGAGACGGCCTACGGCCAGCTCGTATAGAAATTAGATCCGGCAATGATAACCAGTCCCGGTGTCAAAAAGCGAATATTCTCTGATACCGCCAGCCTACAGGAAGGGGTGTAGGTGTGGCCGCCATCTCTGCAGTAATGCTCGTCCTTTTTCTGACGGGCTTCTTCTGGTTGGATGAATTTATTCAGTTGACGAACGTTTTAGGCCTGGCCAGTGTGGCCGGTGATGATTTGGTCATCGGGTCGGTAGCCGGCTTCCAAATCTCTATGTCGATCTCGTCCTTGCGGATGTTTTTAGCCGCCGCCGCCGTTTTTTTTGAATTCATCATCATTATTGATGTGATGTTTGACCGTATCCTCGACTCCCTGCGTGCCCTGATCCGTCCGTTGGTGATGTTGGTGCCTATATCGGCCTTTGTCTTAACTGCATACAGAACCTTCGAGACTATAATACGCAGCATTATGCCCCCGGAAATAGGCGG
>CAZWZZ010000031.1:13197-18019 GCA_964638395.1 uncultured Caldilineaceae bacterium | reverse complement strand
CGGGCCGCGTCCCTCTTCCCAAATTTTATACGTGCGCCGCTGTTTGTCGGCTACACCCCGCACGACAAAGCTATCGGGGGCCACGGAAGCTTGGGGATTGCCCTCCTCGTAATAGAGGAACATATCCCCGGCCACGTACACATCCGGCTCGTTGCGGAAGTAATCCTGCAAGGCTTCGCGCAAGTAAATAATCATCGCAATGTGAAAATCTGTTTCGCCCATCGGCATCCCATCCGATTCGGGATAAATAATCCTATTTTTTCTCTCGGTTATCGTTTCCATCGCTGTCTACACTCCTCAACCGTTACAACCTTGATACCTCTCTTATCTCTCTTACGATACCCTCGGCACCCGCGCCAGCAGCTCGCTGATGACTTCGTAATGAACCGTGCCCAGATTGGCGGCCACCTCCTCGGCGGTGATCTCCTCCCGGCCCTGCTGCCCGATGAGAACCACCTCATCCCCCTGGCGGACGTTGGGGATGTGGCTGACGTTGATAGCGGCCTGGTCCATACTGACCCGGCCCACCAGCGGCGCTCGTTGGCCCTTGACCAGCACCTCTTTCCAGGTGCGGGGGGCGCGCCGGAAGCCGTCGGCATACCCGACCGGGATGATGGCGATGGTCTCCTCCCCTGTGGTGCGGTAGGTGGCCCCGTAGCCGATGGGACTGTCCGGGGGCAGCGTCTTGACCTGGCCAACGGTGCTTTTGAAAGTCAAGGCCGGGCGAAAGCCCTCCGGCAGCAGCGTCTCTTTGGAGGGATGCAGGCCGTACATAGCGATGCCGGGCCGGACCATATCCAGCCGGGACTCCGGCAAATTGATGAGCGCCCCGCTGTTGGCTGCATGAACCAGCGGCGGGCGCAATCCGGCCTCATCCAACTGCGCCAGCAATTCTTGGAGCCGCCGAAACTGTTCGTGGGCGTGGCTCAGGTCGGCTTCATCGGCGGTGGAAAAATGGGTGTACAGGCCCTCCACCGTCAGGCCGGGCAGGTCGATTTTCTTCATAAAATCTAGCACTTCGTGGGGCAGCAAGCCCAGCCGCCCCATGCCGGTGTCCACCTTGACGTGAACGCGGGCTTCGTGGTTCAGCTCGACGGCGGCCCGACTGAAAGCACGGGCAATCTCTACGGTGAAGATAGTGGCGCTGACGTTGTGGGTGACCGCTTTGTGGGCCTGCCAGGCCGGCATATAACTCAGCACCAGAATCGGCTCGTCGATGCCCGCCTCCCGCAGGGTCAACGCCTCGCCGAGCGTAGCCACGGCCAGCCATTTGGCCCCGTTGTTCAACACGGTGCGGGCCACTTTGACCATCCCGTGGCCGTAGGCATCCGCCTTGAGAATGGCCATCACTTTAGAGGGAGCCGCCAGTTGAGTCAGCATGGCCACGTTGTTGGCGATGGCCTCCAGGTCGATCTCGACCCAGGTCGGACGGGCCGGTTGGGTGCCCCGCACCTGTTGCCAGCCGGGGTCTTGGCGCACCAACCGGACGCGGTCTTGGGCCGGGTCGGCCAGCAGTTGCTCAACGACCCGCTCCATCCGTATCTCCGGCCCCCCTTTGACCAGAACCACCGTATCGGGCGAGAGCAAATCCTGAACGGCGGCGGCGGCATCGTCGCTGGTGAAGGTGACGTGGACGGCGTGTTTGCCCAGGCCCGCTTCCGTTTCCAGAGCGGCGGCGGCAATATGCTGGGCGGCGTCCCCCTTGGTCACCAGTCGCTCGACCCGCGTGGCCGCGTACTGCCCGATTTGGCGATGCAGGTCCCGTTCGGCGTCGCCCAGATCGGACATATCCCCCAGGATGGCCACTTTGTGCGCCCCCGGCAGGGCCGTCAACGTATCCAGCGCGGCCTCCGTGGCTTCGGGGCTGGCGTTGAAGGAGTCGTCGATGATGAGCGTGCCCTTTTTGCCGGGCAGCGGGTTCATGCGCCCGTTGACACGGGGCAAAGTGGCGATAGCATCGAGAGCTTCCTCCGGCGGAATATCGAAGACCAGGCCGGTGGTCAGGGCGGCCAAAATAGGATAGATTTGGTGACGACCCAACAACGGCACAAAGCCGGGATAGCTTTGCCCCTTGTATTCGAGACGGAAGGCCAGGCCATCCGTCCGCACCTGAATATCGACCGCCCGCACATCGGCCCCGCTCTTGAGACCGAAGGTTAAAATGAGGGCCTGGGTGCGCGGAACCATCCCGGCCACGCGAGGGTCGTCGGCGTTGAGGATGGCCGAGCCGTTGAAGGGCAGGGCTTCGATGAGCCGTCCCTTTTCGGCGGCGATGTTGTTCAACGAGCCGAGGAAGCTGAGATGGGTGCGGTTGACCATCGTCACGATGCCCACCTGGGGCTGGGTGATGCGGGCCAGGTCGGCGATTTCGCCGAAGCTGTCGCAGGCCATCTCCAGCACGGCGATTTCATGCTCCGGCTGTAGCTCGCCGAGAGCGATGGGCAGGCCGTACCGCCCGTTGTAGCTGCCGAAATTCTTGAAGACCCGGTGCCGCTTTTGCAAAATAGCGGCGATGGCCTCTTTGGTGGTCGTTTTGCCGTTGGAGCCGGTCACGCCGATCACTTTTGGCTGGTATTTGCGGAGGATGTAGGCGGCGTAATCGCTCAAGGCTTGCTCGGTGTCGGGCACTTTGATGGTGGGGATACCGTTGGCGCTCTCCGGCACGGCCTGCTCATCCTCACACAGCACCCCCGCCGCGCCCCGCTGCACCGCCTCGCCGATGTAGTCGTGACCATCCCCTGTGGCCGTTTTGACGGCCAGAAAGAGTTGCCCCGGCTCGATACGGCGGGAGTCGAAGGCGAAGCTGCTAAATTCGGTCGGACCGCCGTTTCTATGGAGCGTGCCGGCGGTGGCTTGGAGTAAATCGTTTAGGTAGATCATTCTGTTTCTTCCTTCTAAACTATGCGACAAGATTGGTGACTATTTCGACAATGTCACATTTGGCAAAGTAGTTCCCTGAATTTTACCATAGAATGAGGTCTCCTGACCAATGTTGACCAGACACAATTGACATTCAGCCCCGGCGGTGTTATTAATGCGCCAAAAGGAGGGAGCTTCATCGTGGAAGAAGATAAAACTATTACGCTGACACCTATTGCCTACGTCAAAAGTCCGTTCCAAACCAACACCCCGGCGGAGGAAATCCGAACTCACTCACTACAGATCATTATCGAACCGGTGTTCGAGCCGGGGCTGTTGGGGCTGGAGCCGGGGCTGGATATTCAAGTCCTATTTTATCTCGATCAAATTCAGGCCGGGGAGATCGAGTTGCAACTCCATCCCCGCCACAACCCGGACAACCCGCTGCGGGGTGTGTTTGCCACCCGCACCCAGTTCCGGCCCAACCAAATCGCTGCCTCGGTGGCCCACATTCAGGCCATCGACGGCAATGTGCTGACTGTCAGCGGTCTGGATGCTCTGGACGGAACGCCGGTGCTGGACATCAAGCCGTATGCGGGCTATTTCGATAACGATAGCCGCAACCAACAGTTCGAGGTACACGAAGTCGATAGTCTGCAAGCGGCGCGGGAGGCGATTGATTTGATCGATGCGGAGGTGGTTCGGCTCTTGGGGAATCGGGCCGGGTATGTGCATCAGGTGGTCAAATTCAAAAAGTCGATGGCGGAAATTCGGGCCCCAAAACGGTACGCGGAAGTGATGCGTCGTCGTCGGGAGATGGCCGAGGCTGCCGGTCTCAACCCCGACGTGATCGAACAGATGTATATTTTGCTGGTGGAGAATTTCATCGAGGAGGAGCGGGAGATTATAGCCCGGCGTGACGAAAAGCAATCAAGGTATTGACGAGACAGGGCATTTGAGGTATAATTCTCCGGTATCTTAAAAATTGCGAGCCGAAGTGGCGGAATAGGCAGACGCGCTACGTTCAGGGCGTAGTGAGGGTTCCCTCGTGTGGGTTCGACTCCCACCTTCGGCATAGATACCAGGTAGGCCGCATTCGTCTAGTGGCCCAGGACGCCGCCCTCTCAAGGCGGTAACACGGGTTCAAATCCCGTATGCGGCATTTATATGGTGGCTGTGGCTCAATGGTAGAGCACCTGGTTGTGGCCCAGGAGGTTACGGGTTCGAACCCCGTCAGCCACCCTTTTCAAAAGTGTGATTGGTTTAGTACCGATCACACTTTTTTGTTTTGGATCGAGAGTCAGTCGGGGTTATCAAGTTCAAAAAAAGTGCGATGCCTCAGAGTGCATCGCACTTTTTTATTGCTTCGTCGTAAGCGTTCACCCCCGCCCTTGAGGGAGTGAACGCTCACGCTTCGTCGATGATCTTAATGAGCCATGGCCGGCACGCCGTTCGACTTGAACTGGGGCGCTTTTTTGGCAATGAGATTTTGTAGTTCGCCGCTGTCCGTATCCACCAGAGCTTTAACGTAATCTGTGTTGACCGAGGCCACGATGATATGGCCGATTTCCGTATGAACTTCTTCGAAGATGCCCATCTTCTTCATACCTTCAGTTTGCTTCAAGTTATCGTCGGTAGGGCTGACGTAGTGGACCGAAATGATCTTGTAGCGGTGGATCAAAAACAGTTGGAGCATGGTCATAAATCGTTTTTGCCGCAGGTCCAGATCGAATGTGTTTTGATCGCGGACGGACAGCAGATGCCGCTCCCGGCGATCTTGGATCGTGGCAAAGACGATATTCCCCACTTTCGTGTTCGACTCGTCCCGAACACTCAATTCCAACAGTTCTGATGCTGCCGTATGGGGCCGTAATTCGACGCTCAGCTTCTTATCGATTTGGTAATGGTTGGCCCACATTTCCAGCCACGTTTCGAGCAACTGGGGCGGCACTTCGGTTTGGAC
>CAZWZZ010000031.1:3956-13187 GCA_964638395.1 uncultured Caldilineaceae bacterium | reverse complement strand
GGTTTGGACCAAATGCTGCGTATGGGTCGAGCCTTTGCCCATCGCTTTGGTGGTGGCGGTGCGGCCCGATGAAGCGACCAACGCCCCATCCAGACGTGGCCCGCCGACCAAAGTTTGCGGCGTTTTGTAGGGAGATTCCAGCAGACGAATCTTCCGCTGCAAGCGGGCCAGGGCCAACATGCCATCCTCATTGAGGGCCATCGCAAACTCTTCCGCCGCCACGCCGTCGATCTGGTGGCCACCGTAGGTGATAAAGTTGAAGACAAAGCCGAGCTTCCCAATTTCTTCGGGGAAGACCCGCATTTCGTCATCGGTCATCCCGGTCGTGTCCCAGTTGAAGGAGGGAGATAGGTTATAGGCCAGCATTTTTTCGGGATAAACGGCGTGGATGGCGTCGGCAAACTCTTTGGCGTCCTCCAGGTCGGCTGTTTTGGTTTCCATCCACAGGATGTCGCAGAAGGGGGCCACGGCCAACGATTTGGCAATGGCGTAGTGGATGCCGCCCCGCACCTGATAATAGCCTTCCGGGGTCCGGGACAATTCACAATCCCAGGCGGCGTCGATGCCCATCGACTTGGCTTTGGCCTGGGCTTCTTGGAGCGATGTCTGCCCGACAAACTCGAACCACTCTTCAACGCTCATATCGAATTCAATACCCTCTTCGGCGTGGAACTTCATCAAATCGGCCACGGCTTCGCCAAAGGTCTTGATCCCGGCTTCCACTTCCCAGGTTTCGATAAACTGTGTCGAAACCTCATCGAGGACCTTCTCCAGGTTAGCCTGTTGACCATCCTTGTTCAAGGCGTCGATTCTGCCATCGATAAAGGGTAACAACTCGACCGCTTCGAGCCAGCTATAGGCCGTTTCATACTCAGCCTCAGACATCCGGTACAGGAGATGGCCGTTGACCTCTTCGATGCCGTTCTCGTGAAATCGCTTCAAAATGGCCAGATAGCAGTCTTTGTAGCCGGGAACCTCCAAATTGGTCGAGCCTAAAATGAAGGGGTGATCCCGTTCATCCCCCCGCCCATCGAGCAGGGTGGCCGCTTCGGCATCGGTCCGGGCCACGATGATGCCGGGAACGCCCATAATATCCAATTGAAAGCGGGCCGCGTTGAGCCGTTTGATCTGCTCATCGACCGAAACCAGCACTTTGCCCCCCTGGTGCCCACATTTTTTGGTGCCGGGTTTTTGATCTTCGATGTGGTAGCCGGTGACGCCCGCCTCCACGAAGCGGCGGACCAGGTTCCGCACGTGGGCATCCCCGCCGTGGCCGGTGTCGGCATCGGCGATAATAAAGGGGCGGTAATCGACTGGCGGTGTTTTTTTACGCTCCTGCTCCGTCATCCTGGATCTGGCGAATTGTTGGTTTTTGTCGGCGGTGAGCAAGGCTCGAACCAGGGTAGCTGCCTCGTCGGGAACCTGGCTCAGGGGATAGCTGGCCAGATCAGCGCCCGGATCTTCCGTGACCGACCCTTTGGCGGAGGTGGCCCAGCCACCCAAATAGATACCCTTGATCCCCATGCGCTTCATCGTCACCGCTTGCCCCGGCGAGTAGGGGCCAAAGGTGGTGATCGACTCTCCTTTGGCAAATAAATCCCTCAGCAATTCATAAAAATCTCTGGCTGCATTTTTGGCGATGGAATAATCTCGCCGAATCGTCCCCCGCTGTTCAACCACCTGCCGGGGAGAATACAAGCGAATGGTATTTTTAAAACGGGGGGTGGAAAACCATTCTTTGGTTTCCACGACTTCTTTTTCAAAACTTTCGTTTTCCATGATGCTCTCCTTTGTGTGTGAGGGTGAAGCGGATGGCACAGGAGCCAAACAGTTTGGCCCCTTGTGCCGCCCGCTTCAAAAAAACAACATTGTTTTGTATTTGAGGTGTTCCTCAATAAAGCCTTGAGCCTCGTCTTGATAAATCAAGAGTTGACCCTTTTTCTATTGGCAGGAACAACATCATCAGTAGACCGCAGCCTCTTGAGTAGACCAAGAAACGAGGTCGTATCGAAAGGTGCGGTTGCGGTCTACTGATTATCAACGATGAGAGTGGCAGCGTAGTCAGTCTCTAGTCTCTAATCAATCAGCTCGTAGGCGGGGAGGGTGAGGAATTCGACGAACTCATCACTGACGGTCAGTTCATCGAACAATTTGGCGGCCTGGTCGTAGGTTCCGGAGGCGAAGGTGTTCGCCCCCACGATCTCTCGAACTTTGCCCATTTCTTCGGTCAACATCGTGCGGAACAGGTCGACGGTGATGCGGCGGCCATCATCCAGAACCCCTTTGGGGCTGCGGATCCATTGCCAGATTTGGGCGCGAGAGATTTCGGCGGTGGCGGCATCCTCCATCAGGTTGAAGATGGGCACACAGCCATTCCCGGCAATCCAGGAGCCGAGGTATTGAATCCCGACGTTGATGTTCGTTCGCAGTCCGGCTTCGGTGATGGGCGCTTCCGGCCCAAACTTGAGTAGGTCTGCGGCAGTAATGTTGACATCTTCCCGTTTGCGGTCGATCTGGTGGGGCGTCTTCATCACGGCGTCGAAGGCATCTTTGGCGATAGCCACCAGGCCGGGGTGCGCGACCCAGGTGCCGTCGTGCCCATCGGTGGCTTCCCGCTCTTTGTCGTCTTGGACCTTGCCCAGAGCGATTTCGTTGGCCTGAGGATCATCCTTGATGGGGATCTGGGCCGCCATCCCGCCGATAGCGTGAGCATTGCGGCGGTGGCAGGTTTTGATGGCGAGGAGGGAGTAGGAGCGCATGAAGTGGGTGGTCATCGTCACCTGGGCACGGTCGGCCAGGCAGAAGTTGGCGTCGTTGCGGAATTTCTTGATGCAGCTAAAGATATAATCCCAGCGGCCACAGTTCAGGCCGGATGAATGATCTCGCAATTCATACAGGATTTCATCCATTTCAAAGGCGGCCAAAATCGTTTCGATCAGCACGGTCGCTTTGATCGTACCCTGCGGAACCCCCAACTCATCCTGGGCCATTTTGAACACGTCATTCCAGAGACGTGCTTCAAGGTGACTTTCCAGTTTTGGTAGGTAAAAGTAAGGGCCGCTTCCGTTTTCCAACAGTTGCTTGGCATTGTGGAAGAAATAGAGACCGAAGTCGAACAAGCTGGCCGATATTGGCTGGTTATCAACCAGAACGTGTTTCTCGATAAGATGCCAACCCCGAGGCCGAACCAGCAGGGTGGCAATCTCTTGGTTGAGTTCATACCCCTTGCCGGCCGGGCTGACAAAATCGATCTCCCGCTTGATGGCATCCCGAAGGTTGAGTTGGCCCTGGATATTGTTTTCCCAGGTGGGGGTGTGGGAGTCTTCAAAGTCGGCCATGAAGACGCTGGCCCCGGAGTTGAGGGCATTGACAATCATTTTCCGATCAACCGGGCCGGTGATTTCAACACGCCGATCCTGCAAATCGTCAGGGATTGGCGCGATGCTCCAATCGCTATTGCGAATCGACTCGGTTTCCGGTAAAAAATCGGGGAGCTTGCCCGCGTTGATCTCGGCCTGGCGATCTACCCGCTTTTGAAGCAGTTCTGAGCGGGTTTGGCGAAATTCTCGCTCTAGCTTTGCTACAAATTCGAGGGCGTCCGGCGTCAAAATTTCAGCGTAGTCGGGCGACATCGCCCCTTTAATTTCTACTCCCTGTGGAACAGTGTTTGATGCAGTCATTTTTTGACCTCCCTATTTAATGATATAATTCAGCAACTCTGCTGACAGAAAAATATCACATTTGACAAATTGTAGCAAAAAGCGAATAATGTTTGTTAGCGAAAATTCGCTAGAATGGTAACACGGTTTTTTAATAGTGTCAAGACTTATGCGATCTTTTTTACGAAATATCAAAGATTCCTGACACGCTATATCAGGAATTCCCGACAGACGGGGGAGGGAGGTTTTTCAGTCGTGACGATCAAAGCCACATTATCCAAAGATCAATTTGTCCGGCTGTCGATTCTGCGCCATATCCAGCGCAAAATGTTTTACTTCTATGTCGCTACGGGCGCAGCGTTGAGCGCGTATGGATTTGTGTACGGGCCGTCTCTGCTGGTGTGGGTGGCCTGGATACCGTTTCTGTTTTATCTGGCACCGGCGATCATCGGCGCGTATCAAACCGACCCGGATCATCCGCTGTTTCAGCCGACGACGTACCGGATTGACAAGGCGGGGCTGGGGATCGAGACACCTGATAAGGATAGCCTGGTAGAGTGGGAGTATTTCAAGAGTTGGCGGGTGATAACCCAATGTTACGTCCTCTTTTTGGAAGCCGGGCCGGTTATCGCTATCCCCCAGAATGCCGTGCGGCCCACCCAAAGGGCCAAATTTGAGATGTTGTTGGATAAATATATCGCAGCAAGCTGACGATTTGTGCTATTAGCCGGTGAGGGAAAAAAATGGCCGTCAAACAAGAAGATCATCATCAAGCAGACCCAAATGGTGTGAGCCTCAGCCCCAGAAGCGTCATTATTATTTTTGGGGCACTTTTGCTGGCCACATTGGCTGCCGTGGCGGTCATATCCGACCCGGACGTGATGATGACCCGTTTGTTGACGGTCGGCGTCATTTTTGTCATCCTGGGGTTGGCCCTGTTTGACCACCTGTATGAGATCATTCAACTGGAGCGGGTCTGGCGACGGTTGGCTCAGCGCACCGGGTTGCAATGTCGGGTCGATGGATTTTTTTTGACCGGCTATGCCGTTGAGGTGAGCGGGCGGTATCGGGGACGGAATTTGTCGCTGTCCACGTATAAACAGGGCAAAAGCCAGGTTCCTTCGACTCGAATCGCCGTGGCGGTCAACAATGAAGCCAGGGCGATTTTGCGGCTGCGGGGTCCCTTCAAGCCGGGTGAAGCCAACGACGATAAAGTGGTCAATGACCTGTTCGAGGCCACGGCGGCCCGCCAATTTGGGAGGGATCACCGCTTTTTCATACGAAGCCAACCGGTTCATCTGGTTACGTCGATGTTTCAGCCGGGGTCGTTGCGGGCCAAGATGTCGCAACTGGAGTCCCCGGTCAACATCGAGGTTGAGGGACAGTCGCTCCGTTTTAACCAACTGGGTGTTTTAGGGGATGTGGCCTATCTTGAATTTATTTTTGATTTGTTGAGTGATATGGCTGATAAAGTAGAAAAAGGGAGCTATGTAACGTTCAATGCGGCGGCCTGAGGATTTGGTATGAACACGAACTTAGTTAACATCATCTTTGGATTAAAAGTCCGTCAGGCCCGACTGGATGCCAAATTGAGCCTGTCGAAATTTGCCGCCCGCTGCGACCTATCCCCCTCCTACGTCACCGAGATCGAAAAGGGTCGGAAATATCCCAAAACCGACAAAATCTTGAAGATGACTCAGGTCTTGGGCAAGGATTACGATGAGTTGGTTTCGATCAAACTCGATCCCTCTCTGGCCCATTTGGAGACTATTCTCTCCTCCCCGCTGTTGCAACAATTCCCCTTCGATGCCTTCGCTTTGGATGTGAGCGACTTGGTGGGTTTGTTTACCCGCGCCCCCGATAAAGCCAGCGCTCTGTTGCAGGTCGCTCTGGAAATCGGGCGACAGTATGATATGAAAGATGAGCATTTTCTGCGAGCGGCCTTGCGCTCTTATCAAGAGATTCACGACAATTATTTTCAGGAGATCGAGGATAAAGCAATTGAATTTCTAGAGCAGCATGGCCTGAGCGAGGCGTTGCCGTTGCCTCTGGATGCGCTCGAAGAAATTATTCGAGAACAGTTTAGGTATGAGGTTAATAATGAAAACCTCGACACGCACGAGATTCTGGCTCATTACCGCTCTATCTTCATCGATGGGGCGAAACCGAAACTGCTCATCAATACCTCGCTGCGGCCCAACCAGACCAAATTTATTTTGGCTCGAGAGATGGGGTATCAATTTTTGGCGTTAAAAGAGCGGGCCAACACCTCTGCGCCCGATAGGGTGGATTCGTTCGAGCAAGTTTTGAATGATTTCAAAGCCTCTTATTTTGCGGGGGCCTTGTTGATGCCCCAGTCAGAGATTTTGGTCGATCTCCAGTTCTTTTTTCAAATGGAGACGTGGAGTCCTTACCACTTGCTGAATATGCTCGAAAAATATGATGTCACCCCGGAAATGCTCCTGTACCGTTTCAGCGAGTTGATCCCCCAATTTTTTGGGATCCCTATCCATTTTCTCCGGTTTCAACAAAATAGTGGCTACAAGTTAGTCAAACAGCTCAATATGAACCGGCTCTTGCTACCGAGCGGTATTGGGTTGCACGAGCATCACTGCCGGCGCTGGCTGCCGATCCGCCTCTTGAAAGAGATGGAAACGGAAAATGATCTCCATCAATTTGACCATAATGAAGCCGCCCTGGTGGGGGCCCAAATCTCGGAATTTCTTGACTCAAAGGATCGCTTCTTGAGCTTTGGCTTTGCCCGCCCTCTGGCTCTGGACCCGGAAATGGGCAGCAGCGTCGTCATCGGCTTTCGCCTGACCCCCGACCTGCGGCAGGTCATTCGTTTTGTCGAAGACCCCTCTATTTCCGTGGTTATCATCAACGAAACCTGCGAACGGTGTCCGTTGACCGCCGATCAATGCACCGTGCGGGGGGCCGAGCCGACTATTCTCCAGGCGGAGAAGCGGAAAGCGGAGCGAGAGGCGGCGCTACGGCAGTTGGTGGCGCAGTTGCAAGAATAGATGGATTGAGATTGGAGCAGTTTCAAAAACTGCTCCAATCTAATCTTTAATCTAGGTTGCTACTCCGGTAAGTCAATGAGGCCGGCCCGTACTGCTTCCAAAACAGCCTGTGCCCGGTTGGGCTGGTCCAGCTTGCTCAAGATACGTTTGGCGTGGCTGCGGATGGTCTCCTCGCTGACGAAAAGGTGGTCGGCAATTTCGCGGTAGGTGTTCGGGGTAGACATCCAGCGCAGAACTTCCTCCTCGCGGGGGGTGAGATGCACCGGGCGAGGCGACGAAGCGTTTTGTTTGTTCGCGGCCCGGTCGAGAACCCGACGGGCCAGGGCCGGATGGAGATAGGCTTCGCCGCGGGCCACGGTGCGGATGGCCTGGGCCAGTTCATCCGGCTCGATGTCTTTGATAACGTAGCCATCGACATCGGTGGCCAGCATATCCAGAACCCGGTCATCCAGCTCGATACCGGTGAGCATCAATATTTTTATCTCAGGCATGATCTCCCGCAGGGCAACGACGGTCTTTTCCCCATCCATCTCCGGCATCACAAAATCGAGTAGCACTAAATCCGGCTTAATCGACTGGGCCAATTTCACCGCTCTGGCCCCATTTTCGGCCTCGCCGACGATTTCGAAGTCCGGCTCCAAACGTAGCACCATAATCAACCCTTTGCGGACAACGGCGTGGTCATCCACAATCAACAACCGTGTTTTTTTCTTAGCCATACCCTTGCTTCCCATTTCCGTTAAGTGGTACACGCACCAAAATTTGGGTGCCGTAGCCTTCTTGACTCAAAATATCGCATGTTCCGCCCAGCGTTTGTACCCGCTCCTGCATGCCCCGTAATCCAAACTGCTCCCGATCCTGCTCACGAGCCAGAACCGGTTTAGGGTTGAAGCCCCGCCCTTTATCCCGGATGCTGAGGTAAACCTCTTCCTTGTCCACATATAGATAGACACGAGCGGAGTCAATTTGGGCATGCTTCGCAGCATTGACCAACGACTCCTGACAGACCCGGTAGAGGGTCCGCCGCACCGCCGGTGACAAGCCATCGAAATCGCCATCCATCGTAAAGCCGACATTGAACGACTGGGCCGATGAGTAGTGGGCCACATATTTACATAAATCCATCTGAAATTGTTCAACGGTTAATTCAGAGGGCCACAAATCGAGAATAGATTGGCGCACCTCGCGGCGCACCTGGTCGGCGACCTGTTGAATTTCGACCAATTCTTCTTTGACCGCCTCGGCGTGTTGGGGCAGGAGTTTGATACAGGCATCGAGCGTAAAGGCAATGCCAAAGAGGGATTGGGCAACGGTGTCGTGAATGTCACGGGCAATCCGGTTTCTTTCCTGCTCTACGGCCAAATGTTGTGTTTTCTCAATTGTTCCCAGAGCAGCGGCTGCCTGGCTCACCAATGTGGTTAAGATAGCCCAACGATCATCGGTCATATCGGCTGGCCCCGTTGTCTGGACGCTGACCACCAACACCCCGACTGCCTGCTCTTGCCAAATCATCGGCAAAATGAGCCAGTTGCCCGGTCCCAGCCAGGCATTGAGCGCCTCATCGGTCACCGGTTCTGTCTGATCATCGCACCAAACTACTTGCTGATTAATCACAGCTTCGACAATCGGGCCAATTTCCGGTTTCAGGGGGATAGGCAGCAGGGAATTGGATGGTTTAACAAGGCTGGGGTAGCACTGCCAATTCTCCAATCGACCCAAGGCGGGGTTAATCAAGCCAACGATAGCGCGGCTAAAGTTCAACTCTTTCGTAACCGCCTTCAGCAATCGTTGCTGTATCAATTCCTTATCGGCCACATGCAGAAAGATAGTCAGCTCGTGAATAATCTCTAATTGACGATGGGTATTGGTCAATTCGGCATTTTGACGGGCCAAATCGGCGTGGGTCATGGCCAGGGATTTGTGGGCTTGGCGCAGCCGGTTGAGCAAGTTGGATAGAGTACCGAAGAGGAACATCATCACCCAGCCGCTGACCAACTGGCTAAAGAGTAGTCCCAGATCGACAGTAATAGGATGCGTCTGTTGGCTGATGAAAGCCACCAGCGGATAGATGACTGTGAACCCACCGGCTGCCAGCAAAGCACCCCGCATCTGGAAAAACAACGCCCCGGCCAGGAGGGGACTCAAGGCATACAGATTGAATGGGCTGCGGGTCACTCCGCTGAAGGTCAGCAGAATCGAAATCAATAAAATATCGAGACCGATAATCAGGGGGTTATCTAGCAATTTCAACCCACGAGGGATATGCAGTACGGTAATCAACAGGGTACTGCCAATCGAAATCGCCAATAACATGGCTAACGAGATGCCACCCTCGACAGCATCGGTGGTGATAACAAAGAGCCACATAGCCAACAGCAGGCTAGCCCACCGGTAAGCTAACAGGAAGAGGTAGAGAGGATATTGAGGGGACGTCAGGTTCAAATCGATCCTCTTTGAGTGGTTGGCCGTCGTTGGCGCTTGAGCAGTCATTGCCGCATCTGTAAAATTTATTAAAGGCATTATCTTGAGGCGTGGTTGATACTTACAAT
>CAZWZZ010000031.1:0-3856 GCA_964638395.1 uncultured Caldilineaceae bacterium | reverse complement strand
GAGCAACGTGAATATGGGCATCAATGACGATACCTTGAACCTCTCAAGTGCCACACTCAAAAACCTTCGAGCAATACCACTACCCAATTCACACCTAACCTTTAAGGCTAACACAAGTGAATAGCAGCTATTGAGTCCCCGTACTCCTCATGGGCATTTCTGCCTGAAATACGGGCCTCCTTCATTGCAAATCTAAGATAGGCGTTGAGGCCTGCTTTGTGTTGCCCTCTGCATAATTAAGCTGATAAATTTAATTATCCATCAACCATCACAAATTTAGGAGGGTTTTTTTATGAGTGTTGAAATTAGCGAAGCCCAAATCGCTGTTCACTGGCATGAAGAGGATAAGATTCCAGCTCCGCGTGAGTTCGTGGCCCAGGCCACTATGACTGACGCCTCGATTTATGATCGATTCAGCCTGGAGAATTTCCCGGACTGCTATCAAGAATATGCCGATATGTTGGATTGGTACAAATATTGGCATACTACCCTTGATACCAGCGATGCCCCGTGTTGGAAATGGTTTGTTGGTGGAGAATTGAACGCCAGCTACAACTGTGTTGATCGCCATTTGAAAGATAATCAAAATAAAGCCGCCCTTATTTTTGCGCCCGAACCGGAGGATGAGGCCCACCAGGTCATCACCTACCGCGAATTGTATGCCCGGGTCAACGAAATGGCGGCTTTGTTGCGTGACTTTGCCGGCGTCAAGCGGGGCGACCGGGTCACGGTTCACCTGGCGATGGTTCCTGATTTACCGGTGATTATGTTAGCCTGCGCCCGTATCGGGGCCATCCATTCGGTGGTTTTTGGCGGCTTTAGCGGTCAGGCTTGTGCCGACCGGATCGTTGACTCCGGCAGTAAAGTCTTGATTACGATGGACGCCTACTATCGCAACGGCAAATTGCTCTCCCACAAAGAGAAAGCGGATGAAGCGGTTGAAGCGGCGACCAAAGCGGGGCAGGAAGTAGAAAAAGTGTTGGTCTTCCGCCGCTATCCCGGCCAATACCACGCCGATGTCGATATGGTCGAAGGGCGTGATTACTTCGTTGACGAAGTGATGGAAGATTACAGGGATCAGTTGGTCGAGCCGGAACGAATGAAGGCCGAAGAGCCGCTTTTCCTGATGTACACCAGCGGTACGACCGGCAAGCCGAAGGGTTGCCAGCACAGTACCGGCGGTTATCTGGCTTACGCCACCGCCACTTCCAAATATGTGCAGGACATTCAGCCCAACGATGTGTATTGGTGTATGGCCGACATCGGCTGGATTACCGGCCACTCCTACATCGTCTACGGCCCGCTTGCTCTGGGCGCAACCAGCGTTATTTTTGAAGGCGTGCCCAGCTACCCCGACCCGAAACGACCGTGGCGCTTGGCCCATCGTTTAGGCGTCAACATTTTCCACACGGCCCCCACCGCTATTCGGATGCTCCGCAAAGCAGATCCATCCGGGCCGGCCGAATTTGATATTCAATTCAAGCATATGACCACCGTTGGCGAACCGATTGAGCCGGAAGTGTGGCGCTGGTATTTCAACGTCGTGGGTAAAGGCAATGCAGCCATTGTCGATACCTGGTGGCAAACCGAAACCGGGGGCTTCCTCTGCTCGACAATGCCCGGCATCCACGGCATGAAGGCCGGCAGCGCCGGTCCGGCCATGCCCGGTATTCACCCCATCATTCTGGACGAAAACGGTCAGGAATTGCCGGAGGGTCAGGCCGGAGCGATTGTTATTCAAAATCCGTGGCCGGGCCAGTTCCAGACGATTTGGGGGGATCGGGAGCGGTATGTCAACACCTACTTCGCCAAATATAACACCAATCGCGACAGTAAAGATTGGCGCGATTGGCGCTACATCCCCGGCGATGCGGCGGTGCGAGCGCCCGATGGCTACTACCGCATTTTGGGCCGGATGGATGATGTGATTAACGTGGCTGGTCACCGGCTAGGGACGAAAGAGATCGAATCGGCGGCGTTGGTTGTCGATGCGGTGGCCGAGTCGGCGGTGGTGCCGGTCAATGATGAAGTCAAAGGGAAGGTGCCCGATTTGTATGTCTCTCTGAAACCAGGGTTTGACGCCAGCGATGAACTCAAAAAGGAGATCATAGATGCCGTTATTAAAGAAATTGGTCCTATCGCTAAACCGAAGAATGTCTACATTGTGCCTGACATGCCCAAGACTCGCTCCGGTAAGATTATGCGTCGTATCCTGTCAGCCCTCTCCAATGAGGCGGATGTCGGTAATACGATGACCCTGGCCAACCCGGAAATTGTCGACGAAATTCGCCTGATGGTTCAGGGGTAATGCCGGAAACGATGATATCTGACTGCAAGGTGTGGAGTAGTCTAGGGCTGCTCCACACCACGGGCAAGATAAGAAAGGAGGGATGGATCCAGATAGTAGCAAGATGAATTTGCGACAGAATATACCTCCCAATCAACGGGGAGTGGTTAGTTATCAAGATTATTTAACATGGAGGAAGAATTGTTATGGATGAGAAAAAGGGCGCACTTGCCTACTGGAAAGCTAACATCAGGCTTATTTTGATCTTATTGGCAGTCTGGGCCGGAGTTTCTTATGGCTTGGGCATTATTCTGGCTCCAGCCTTGAACAACATTTCACTTGGTCAGTTGCCGCTCGGCTTTTGGTTTGCCCAGCAAGGAGCAATGTTTGTCTTTGTCATTTTAATTTTCGTCTACTCAGTGTTGATGGATGGAGTAGACAAAGAGCATGACGTACAGGAGTAGAATAAATGAGCACTGAAATTTGGACCATAATTTTTGTTGGGATTAGTTTTGCAGGTTATCTTTATATTGGGTATATGAACCGGGTGCGGGACACCAAAGGGTTCTACGTAGCCGGACAGGGTATTCCCGCTGTGGCCAACGGCGCAGCGACGGCGGCAGACTGGATGTCGGCAGCCTCCTTCATTTCGATGGCCGGGATTATTGCCTTTTTGGGCTACGACGGCGCGATTTATCTGATGGGCTGGACCGGCGGATACGTTCTCTTGGCCCTTTTGTTAGCTCCTTATCTGCGGAAATTTGGAAAGTACACCGTCCCCGACTTTGTCGGTGACCGCTACTATTCTGAAACGGCCCGTCTGGTGGCGGCCTTGTGCGCCATCTTCATCTCTTTCACTTACGTGGCCGGGCAGATGCGGGGGGTCGGGATTGTCTTTAGCCGCTTCTTGCAAACCTCGGTCGAATGGGGGGTGGTGATCGGGATGGTTATTGTGGCCTTCTTCGCCGTCTTGGGCGGTATGAAAGGCATCACTTGGACCCAGGTGGCGCAGTATTTTGTCTTAATCCTCGCTTTTCTCATCCCGGCGTTCGCCATTGCGGCCAACCTGACCGGTATTCCGTTGCCGCATGCCGCGTTGACCTTCTCCCCCATCGTACAAGATTTGGATGGGCTTCAGCGGGAATTGGGCCTCGGCTCTTATATCAATTCTAATAGGAATATGATAGATGTTCTGGCAATCACCATAGCCTTGATGACCGGGACGGCCGGTTTGCCCCACGTCATTGTCCGCTTCTATACAGTCGCTACGGTGCGAGCGGCCCGCTACTCCGCTGGCTGGGCGCTGCTCTTCATTGCCCTGCTCTACACCACGGCCCCGGCCGTGGCCGTCTTCGCCAAGTTCAACCTGATCCAAACTCTGCACGACTTGCCCGTTACTGAGCTTGAAAGCCGTTCCGACCTGGAATGGGCACGCTCCTGGGAAACCACCGGTCTCCTCGGCTTTGACGATAAGGATGGTGATGGTGTGTTAACCTTGGCTAGTGGCGACGCCAATGAAATCACCATTGACCGGGATATTATCGTTCTGTCCACCCCTGAAGTGGCCGG
>CAZWZZ010000030.1:0-18023 GCA_964638395.1 uncultured Caldilineaceae bacterium | reverse complement strand
GAGGGTGGTCGAACAGTCGGCGCCGGTGTCATCACCAAAATCTTTGAATAAATTTGATTAGGGGGGGGAACATCTGGTCAGGTGTTTATCTCTGGATGGAGCGGTTATGGCCAAGCAGAAAATCAGGATTCGTTTGAAGGCTTACGATCATCGGGTGTTAGATCAATCAGTTCGACAGATCGTCGATACCGCCCAGCGTACTGGGGCTGTTGTTGTCGGACCTGTGCCACTGCCGACAAAGATCGAGCGATTTACCGTGCTGCGTTCACCCTTTATTGACAAGGATTCGCGTGAGCAGTTCGAGATTCGGACACACAAACGTCTCATCGACGTCGTTGATCCGCAGTCTAAAACGATTGATGCCTTGGTTCGGCTCAACTTGCCCGCCGGGGTCGATGTGGAAATCAAGTAAAAAAGACATTTTGTTGTCGAGCTACAGGCGCTTTCCTGTAGCGGTGGACAATACGAAAGGAGTTTGGTCGCCGGGGATGATGTGCTATAGATAGTTCCAGTCCTCAGACCAGGTCGAAAAATGAAGGGAATTATTGGAAAAAAAGTGGGGATGTCCCAAATCTTCGGTGAAGATGGGGCGGTTATTCCGGTGACACTTATTGAAGCTGGCCCTTGCTATGTGACCCAAAAAAAGACAGTTGAGACAGATGGTTACAATGCTGTTCAGTTGGGCTTTGAAGAGGTTACCCAAAAGCGCGTGACCAAGCCCCTCAGAGGGCATTTGAAGAGAGCCAACGCCCCAATGCTGCGGTATCTGCGCGAATTTCGGGTCGCTGACCCGGCGGCGTATGAGGAAGGACAAGCGATAGATGTTTCCGTTTTTGAAACGGGCGATTTTGTCGATGTCACCGGCACGAGCAAGGGTAAAGGGTTTGCCGGCACTGTGAAACGGCATCATTTTAGAGGTGGGCCAAAAACACACGGTCAATCTGACCGATGGCGAGCGCCCGGTTCTGTGGGGGCTGGCTCCTCTCCCGGTCACGTTTTCAAGGGAACCCGAATGTCGGGACAAATGGGAAATGAGCGAGTTACCGTCCAGAATTTGCAGATTGTTTTGGTTGATGCGGACAAGAATCTGTTAGGGATCAAAGGGTCGGTGCCGGGCGGTAAAAATGGCCTGATTATCGTCAATGAAGCGGCGAAGAAGTAGGATAAGGAGATTTAAGTAATGAAAGTTGATGTTAAGAGCTTGGATGGCACAACTGTAGAAGAATTAGATCTTCGTGACGATATTTTTGGCATCGCACCCAATGTGCCGGTGATGCACCAGGCGCTTGTGCGCCAACAAGCGAATGCCCGGTTGGGAACTCACAAAACGAAAAGTCGGGGTGAGGTGCGGGGCACAACGGCCAAATGGTATCGTCAAAAAGGAACAGGGCGAGCGCGTCACGGTGATCGAAAAGCCCCTATTTTCGTGGGCGGTGGACAGGCCCACAAACCCCGCCCCCGGGCTTATACTAAAAAAATGCCTCGCAAAATGCGGCGTCTGGCCTTGCGGTCAGCCTTGTCCTCGAAAGCTGCGGCCAATGAGATTATCATTTTGGAAAAGCTCGCTTTTGATGAACCAAAAACCACGAATATGCTCGAATTATTGGGGAGTCTTGCCGTTGATGGTAGCGCCGTGGTTTTGTTGTCCGACCAGGATGAAAATGTTAAAAAGAGTGCCCGTAACTTACAGCAGATAAAGACGCTCCATGCCAATTATCTGAATATTCGTGATTTGCTGGGGCATGATTACCTGATTATGCCCAAAGAGGCAGTGTCTATCATAGAAAACTTTTTGGGATAGTTTTGTTAGCGTAAATTAAGTTCGTCCGGGAGATGCTGCTATGGAAATGAATCCTTATAAAATCGTTATTCGGCCTATCATTACGGAAAAGAGTAACATTCTTTCCGAACTGGGACAGTACACATTTCTGGTTCATCCATGGGCCAATAAAATCGAGATAGCCGAAGCGGTCTCATATATTTTTGACGTTGACGTAACGAAAGTCAGGGTGATTAACAAGGCGGCCAAGTATGGCAGTTGGGGACGCAAAACAGTACGTCGCAAGTCGGCTGAAAAGAAAGCGATTGTCACCCTGGCTCCCGGTCAACGGATTGATGCTTTTGAAGGTGTTTAATTTAGTAAACCGTGATAGAGATGATAAGGGGTGTTAGGTATGCCCGTAAAAGTTTATAAACCAACTTCGCCGGGGCGGCGCGATATGTCCGCCTCGACATTTGAGGAAATTACCCGAACCGAGCCTGAAAAAAGTTTGATAGCGCCCCTAAAAAAGAAGTCGGGGCGCAATAACCAGGGCAGAATTACGGTACGCCATCGGGGTGGCGGACACAAACGTCGTTACCGTATCATTGATTTCAAGCGGGACAAGCATGGTGTTCCGGCGACGGTCAGTACCATTGAATATGACCCCAACCGGACGGCACGTATCGCGCTGTTGGTGTATGCCGATGGTGAAAAACGGTATATTCTGGCCCCCAATGGCTTGAGTGTCGGAGATAGGGTGATGTCTGGCCCTGACGCAGAGATTCGGTTGGGCAATACCTTGCCCATCAACCGTATTCCGTTGGGCACGCAAGTCCACAATATTGAATTGCAACCTGGTAAGGGAGGACAGTTAGCCCGCTCTGCCGGAACCGCAGCGCAATTACTGGCCAAGGAAGGGGCGTATGCCCAAGTTCGCCTGCCTAGTGGTGAGGTTCGTTTTATCAATCAAGATTGCATGGCGACAATCGGACAGGTAAGCAATACCGATCATAGCAATATAAAATTGGGTAAGGCCGGTCGTAAACGCTGGCTGGGGGTTCGCCCTTCGGTCCGTGGGTCGGCGATGGATCCCAAAAGTCACCCGCACGGGGGTGGCGAAGGGGCCGCGCCCATTGGAATGCCCGGCCCAAAAACGCCATGGGGCAAGCCTACACTGGGTGCAAAAACGCGAAAGAATAAGCGCACGGATAAATATATTGTTCGTCGCCGTCGTCGCCGTAAATAAATTAGGGAAGGTTGACTGATGACTCGATCTCTGAAAAAAGGACCTTTTGTTGAGCGGAAATTGCTCCAGAAAATAGAAGATATGAACGCTAAGGGCGAGAAGCGGGTACTGCGTACCTGGTCCCGAGCCAGTACAGTGTTTCCGCAAATGGTTGGACATACGATTGCTGTCCACGATGGTCGCCGCCACGTTCCTATTTACATCACCGAAAATATGGTGGGGCATCGCTTGGGCGAATTTGTGCCGACTCGTTATTTTCGTGGACATATCGCTAGAGAAAAAGGGCGTAGATAAGGATAGTCAATTATGGCCGGTTTACAGGTAAGAGCAGTCACTAAATATGTGATGGGGTCTCCGATCAAGGCCCGGCGTGTGGTCAATGTCGTACGCGGTATGCGGGCTGAAGAAGCCTTAGAGGTATTGTCGCTATTGCCACAGGCAGCCGCCGATGTCGTTTACAAAACGGTTAAGAGTGCGATTTCTAATGCTGAAGAAAATTATGCGCTCGATCCGGAGAGTTTAATTATTGCGGAGATAAGAGTAGATGAAGGGCCGCGTTTACGGCGGGCGCGGTATGGGGCGCGGGGTCGTTTCAAACCGATCCAGAAACGCACCGCTCATATCACTGTTGTGGTTGAAGAGGACCCTGACTTGGTTGGGGAATTGGACTTTTAATAGAGATAATTAATTTTTTTGATGTAGCAGCAAGGAGTTTATAGCTTGGGTCGAAAAGTTCATCCGGTTGGATTCAGATTAGGTATTGTTCAAGAGCATCGCGCTCGTTGGTATGCCGAGGGCAAAGAATATTGCGATTTGTTGTATGAGGATTTGGAAATCCGTAAGATGATTTTCGACGCTCATAAACAGGGGGGGATTGCTCAGGTTGAAATTGAGCGGTTGCCCGCTGCCAAACAGGTGTCGGTCAAAATCAGTACGTCGAAGCCAGGTATCGTGATCGGTCGTAAGGGCGCTGCGGTTACACAACTGCGTAAAGACCTGGAAGGTTTAACCGGTAAAAAAGTTCATATCGACGTGATTGAGATTGAAAATCCTGATACCAATGCTTATCTGATTGCCCAAAGCATTGCCCAACAGATTGAGCGTCGTATTTCTCACAAGCGGGCTATGAAGCAAGCTGTCCGGCGAGCTATGAAAGCCGGGGCCAAAGGGATTATGATAACCTGTGGGGGGCGTTTAGGTGGGGCCGATATGGCCCGGCGTGAAACCCAGCGGGAAGGTCGAGTTCCTCGCCACACCCTGCGGGCTGATATTGATTATGCCAATGTTGAAGGATTGACCACTTTTAGTAAAGTTGGGGTCAAGGTCTGGGTGTACAAGGGTGATATTTTGCCGAAGCCCAAAGAGGAAGCGGTTGGAGCTTACGTTTCTCCGTAAATCGCCCCGACGATTACGAGAATAGCGCCGCCCCATAAATCGGGATGGTTAAATTTTGGATCAGCAGAAAAAGAGGTATGTGTTATGTTGATGCCTAAGCGTGTTAAGTATCGAAAACAGATGCGAGGCCGGATGAAAGGGAAAGCCAATCGTGGGGCCCAAGTCTCTTTCGGTGAGTATGGTTTGCAGGCTTTGGAGCCGTGCTGGATGACCAGTCGGCAGATCGAAGCGGCCCGGCGGGCCATCGTGCGTTACATCCGGCGGGGTGGTAAAGTCTGGATTCGCGTTTTTCCTGATAAGCCGGTTACGGCCCGAGCGGCTGAAACCCGAATGGGGAGCGGTAAAGGGGCAGTCGATCACTGGGTGGCGGTCGTGAAACCCGGACGGATCATTTTCGAGATGGCCGGGGTTCCCGAAGAAACGGCCAAAGAAGCTCTACGTCTGGCTTCCCACAAGCTGCCGATCAAAACTCAGTTTGTGAGCAGAACCGGATATTAGGAGTAGAGATGATGAAGGCTTACGAAATTAGAAACTTGACAGACGACGAAATTATGAAAAAGTTAGAAGAAGCGTATGAAGAAATTTTTAACTTGCGTTTTCAAAAGTCAATCGGTCAAGTTAAAGATCCGACCCGAGTCAAATTTTTAAAGCGGGATATTGCCCGTATGAAGACCGTTCTGAACGAGCGTAAATAACGTCGTCGGTGAATTTGAGCGGCAGGAGTAAAGAATGGCAAAAGATAGACGTAAAGTCTTGGTAGGGCGAGTGACTAGCGATAAAATGGATAAAACTATTGTGGTGCGGGTGGAACGCTTAAAGCGCCATCCCCTCTATGGTAAGGTCATTCGCCTCCATAAAAAATATAAGGCCCATGATGAACAGAATGTTGCGGCTATCGGTGATATGGTCAAGATCATCGAGTCGCAACCAATCAGCAAAGAAAAGCGATGGGCCTTAGTCGAGGTTATGAATAAATAAGGAGTCACGGTCTCCTGTTTAGGGGGGTTATTATGATCCAGCAAGAGAGCCGCCTCAAAGTGGCGGATAATAGTGGTGCCAGAGAGATTTTGTGTATCAAGGTGTTGGGAGGCTCTCGTCGGCGCTATGCCCGGATTGGTGATGTCATTATTGGGACCGTCAAGCAAGCATCGCCACAAGGGACGGTAAAAAAAGGGGATGTCGTCAAGGCGGTCGTGGTTCGTACCGCTAAAGAGATGGGACGTGCTGATGGCTCCTATATTCGCTTTGATGATAATGCGGCGGTCGTTTTAGACTCAGAAGGTATCGGCCCGCGAGGAACCCGTATTTTTGGCCCGGTCGCCCGAGAATTGCGCGAAAGAGGCTTTATGCGGATCGTCTCATTGGCCCCGGAAGTGTTGTAGGTGACGGAGTAAGAGAATGCAAAAAATTAAACAAGGCGATATGGTTCAAGTTATCAACGGTAACGAAATTGGGATGCGCGGCGAGGTAGAGCGTGTCATTCGTGGCTGGCACGTAACCGGGCAGAATGTACGCACGAAGCGAAACCCCAACCTTGATAAAGTCGTGGTTCGGGGCGTCAATCTTCGTAAAAAGCACCAGCGCCGAACCGGCCAAACCCGGACGCAGACAGGTATTATTGAATTTGAAGCGCCGATTCACATCTCAAATGTGATGCTGGTTTGCCCAAATTGTGACGAACCGTCCCGGGTGGGTCTCATTTATGAGGGCGATAGAAAAGTTCGCTTTTGTAAACGTTGTGAAGCCACAATTGATAAGTTTTAGTAGCCTAAGCATTTGTTTGGATAGGTTGCATTGAGGTTTGAGGTTATGCCCCAATTAAAAGAAATGTATAAAAACGAAGTAGTTCCATCTCTTTGTAAAGAGTTTGACTTCAAGAATGTGCATCAAGCCCCCCAGATTACCAAAGTGGTGGTCAACGTTGGGCTGGGTGAAGCCCTGCAAAATGCAAAGGCGATAGAGAACGCGATCAGCGATGTCTCCATAATTACCGGGCAGAGACCCGTTGTCACCCGGGCCAAGAAATCCGTGGCGACATTTAAGCTGCGTGAAGGAAACCCGATTGGCGTGAAGGTGACGCTGCGGGGGGGGCGGATGTGGGCGTTTTTGGACCGGCTGCTGCATGTAGCCCTACCCCGCCAACGGGATTTTCGTGGTGTGTCTCCTAATAGTTTCGATGGTCGCGGAAATTACACCATCGGTCTGCGGGAGCAACTTGTCTGGCCGGAGATTGAGTATGATAAAATTGATAAGATTCGGGGTATGGAAATCTCTATTGTGACGACAGCCAGTAATGATGAAGAGGGGCGTCGTCTGTTAGATTTGTTAGGTATGCCCTTCAGGAAGTAGGTGAATTTATGGCGAAGAAATGTATGTTTACCCGGGAAAAACGCCGGAAGTATGCGGTGCGAGTGCGTAATCGTTGCAACGTATGTGGTCGCCCCCGGGCCTACATGCGGCGTTTTGGCCTGTGCCGGATTTGTTTCCGCGAATTGGCTAATGAAGGCAAGATACCCGGCGTGGTCAAGTCAAGTTGGTAAAAATTGCCCGTCCGTAATTTTTGACCAATCGACAATCAAAATTTGTGAATGAGAAGGATTAAGGATAAGTATGACGGATCCGATTGCTGATATGTTAACTCGTATTAGAAATGCCGGGACGGCCCGGCATCCTCAGGTAGCGATGCCTACCTCGAAAATACGAGAGGCCATTGCCAAGGTCTTAAAAGATGAAGGTTTTATCCAGGATTACGAAATTTTGCCCGGCAAGGTGATATCTACCTTATTGTTGCATCTGAAGTACACCCGTGATCGCCGTCCTGAGCCGATCATTTTGGGTTTGAAACGTGTGAGTAAGCCGGGGCTACGCATCTATCGTCAGAAAAATGATATGCCGTGGGTCAGAAGTGGCCTGGGGGTGGCGATTGTCTCGACTTCTAAGGGTGTAATGACCGGGAAGCAAGCGCGTCGTGAAGGGGTCGGCGGCGAGGTGTTGTGTTACGTCTGGTAGAAATTTTCGTCACGACTAAGCATCAGACTTAAAGTGAGGGATTGTTATGTCTCGAGTAGGTAAATTACCGATACCCATTCCACAAGGGGTGTCGATCAATGTCAACAATAATTCGATTACGGTTAAAGGGCCAAAGGGGGAGTTACAACGAGATTTCCCCCCTGAGATCGACGTAAAAGAAGAAGACGGCGAGATTGTTGTAACTCGTAATAGCGACCACCGCCTCCATCGAGCCAAACATGGGTTGGTTCGGGCCCTGCTCAACAATATGGTGGTTGGTGTTAGTGATGGTTTCAAAAGAGACCTCTACATCGAGGGTGTTGGCTACCGGGCCGCAGTAGAGGGTAAAAACCTCGTGCTGAACGTCGGCTTTTCACACCCGGTTGTTTTCGAGCCACCCGAAAATATCAGCTTCGAGGTTGATAAATCGGGCCGTTCCCTGGTTGTCAAGGGGATCGATAAAGAGGTTGTCGGTGAAATTGCGGCCCGTATTCGTCGTCAGCGTCCGCCGGAACCTTATAAGGGGAAAGGGGTTCGGTACCTGGGCGAAAGAATCCGGCGTAAAGCCGGCAAGGCCGGTAAGGCTGCCTGATAGATTTGGAGAAAGATAGATTATGGGCAAGACTAATCCAAGATATGTTGCTAGAAAACGTCGGCATGCTCGTGTACGGAGGCGTTTGGGCGGAACAAATGACCGTCCTCGCTTGAATGTTTTCCGGAGCAATAGCCATATTTATGCACAAGTCACTGATGATACGCAAGGGGTAACATTAGTCGCGGCCTCAAGTTTGGATGGTGAGTTGCGTAGTGCCTTGAGCGGCAAAACGAAGGTCGAGCAGGCCAAAGAGGTTGGCAAATTAGTGGCGGAACGGGCTATAGAGGCCGGTATAAAAGAGGTTGTTTTTGATCGAGGCGGTTATAGATATCACGGACGGGTTAAAGCGTTGGCTGATGGCTCCCGTGAAGGCGGCCTGAAGTTTTGAGCGTACCTTGTTTTGTGATGGGTTTGGAGGTAAACTAACAGTTTATACCTCTACCTGAAAATTCGTCAGGGAGAATTATATGGCAAAGCGTGAATTTGATGACGTTATAGAAGAACTTGATGAGCGAGTTGTACACATCGCTCGCACGGCCAAAGTAGTGAAAGGTGGTCGCCGGTTTAGCTTCCGGGCCGTGGTCGTGGTTGGCGACAACAACGGTAGTGTTGGTGTCGGCATCGGCAAAGCCCGTGAAGTGCCGGATGCTATCCGCAAAGGCTCGGAACAGGCCAAGCGCAATATGCGGAAAGTGCCGATGATCGACCGCACCATTCCGCACGAGAGTACGACTCGGTTTAGCGCCGCCGAAGTATTTCTAAAGCCGGCTGCCCCCGGAACCGGGGTGATCGCCGGTGGTGGGGTACGGGCTGTGGTTGAAGCGGCTGGTATACAAGATATTTTGACTAAAAGTAAAGGTAGCTCCAACATTTTGAATGTGGTTAAAGCAACCGTAAAAGCGTTGAGCGAGTTACAAGACCCGGTGGAAGTAGCCCAGCGGCGGGGTCTCCCTATTGACCGCGTGCAACCGTTCTGGTTGGGGAGGAAATAATGGCTGAAAAGAAGCTGTTGAAAGTGACTCTGGCGAAAAGCCCCATCGGTTACTCGCTCAAGCAGAAAAATACCGTTCGTGCGCTGGGGTTACGCCACTTAGGACAGGTGGTCGAACACAAAGACACCCCCGTCATCCGGGGTATGATTGATAAAGTTTCTCATCTGGTTGATGTCGAAGAGTAATAGTTCTTATAGATAGACAGAAGAAAGTTTTCAGCGTCTTCTTACGTCTAAGGTTTATGGAGAAGTCTCTATGAAATTGCACGATCTGAAACCCGCACCGGGTAGTACGAAAAAGCGAAAAAGAGTGGGTCGGGGTATGGCCTCCGGCAAAGGTAAAACGTCCGGGCGGGGGATGAAAGGACAAAATGCCCGCTCCGGGGGCGGCAAAGGCCCGTATTTTGAGGGGGGCCAGTTACCCCTGGTCCGGCGCTTACCGTTCCGCCGTGGTTTCACCAATATTTGGCGCGTCGAATACAAGCCGGTTAATGTCAAACACCTTCAAGAAAAATTTGGGGACGGCGAGCAACAAGAAATTACCCCCGAAGCTCTGATCGAGGCGGGGCTTATCAAGCGTTCCGATAAAGCCGTCGCTATCTTAGGGGATGGGGAAATATCCACGGCCTTGACCGTCAAAGCGCATCGTTTCTCGAAAAGCGCCCAAGAAAAAATTGAAGGGGCCGGAGGTAGTGTTGAGGTTTTGCCGCTATCGTAGCGTCGGGATTGGGGTGAATCATCCAATCACGTAACCTCGTGAGGAGTTATAGTAATGCTTGAATCAATTAGAAACGCATTCACCCTGCCGGATTTGCGGCGTAAAATAGTTTTTACGCTGCTGATTTTGGTGGTTTACCGGGCCGCAGCACAGGTTCCTGTCCCCGGTGTTGATCGTCTGGCTCTGGAGCAATTTTTGGACCGGGGCGGTCAAGGCAGTACGGTTATTCAATTTCTCAACTTGCTTTCCGGGGGCGCTCTGGCCCAGTTGTCCGTCATGGCAATGGGCGTTTATCCTTACATCACGGCCTCGATTATTATGCAGCTTGTCACGCCCCTGATTCCGCAGTTGCAGGAGTTGTCCAAAGAAGGTGAGCAAGGACGTAATAAAATTACGATGTACACCTACTGGTTGACGGTTCCGCTGGCAGTGCTGCAAGCGTATGGTCAAGTGCTGTTCATCCAGTCGAACGTGCCCGGCGTCTTGACCAATTTTGGTTTTGGTATTGCGCCCCTGGCAACCTTAGCTACGCTCATTACGATGACGGCCGGAACGATGATTGCCGTCTGGATGGGGGAACTTATCACCGAACAGGGGATCGGCAACGGGGTTTCGATCATTATTTTTGGTGGCATTGTTGCTCAAATTCCGAACCAATTTGGCGGATTTATTGTCCGCCAAGAGTGGCTTAACCTCGTCCTGTTTGCCATTGTCACCACGTTGACCATTGCCGTCATTGCTTATGTTCAGGAAGGGCAGCGTCGTATCCCGGTGCAGTATGGGAAACGAGTGCGCGGCACAAAAGTGTATGGCGGTCAAAGTTCGCACATACCGTTGCGGGTCAATAGTGCCGGGATGATCCCGCTGATTTTCGCCCAATCTATTATGATTTTTCCGGCTGCCGTCGCCAGTTACTTTACCATCAGCGACACTGCTTTCGTCCGCACGATTGCCAACGGCGTGGTGACTTACTTTAGCCCTGATCCGAGCGCCTGGCCTTACTGGATCATGTATTTTCTGATGGTGGTTGGGTTCACCTATTTCTACACCGATGTTATCTTCAAACAGCAGAATTTGGCTGAAAATTTACAGCGTCAAGGTGGGTTTATCCCCGGTCTACGTCCCGGTAAGAAAACCGCAGTGTATCTGAATTCGGTGCTACAACGGATTACCTTAGTCGGAGCCTTGATGCTAGGCTTTGTGGCCATCCTACCGTGGATCGTTAACATCATTCCCGGCGTCGCCCAAAGCGGATCACAGACTCAGGCACTACTCATCACCAGCACCGGTCTCCTGATTGTGGTCGGGGTTGTTCTCGATACAATGAAACAGCTTGAAGCCCAATTGCTGATGCGAAATTATGAAGGGTTCATTGGATAGGGATAGTGCTAACCCTGTTTTAATCATAACCGGCCGGCGGCTCGATGTGGTTTGATTCCAAAAAACGGCGAATTGTCCTGAAATCTAAGGAAGAAATAGCTCTGATGCGTCAGGCTGGCAAGATTGTGGCCAGAGTTTTAGATGAAATTCGCCGTCACACACGACCCGGTTTTACCACAGGCGAGGCGAACCGTATTGCTGAGGATGTATTAAAGCGATATAACGCGACACCTGTCTTCAAGGGGTATCCCAATCAACGGGAAGGCGGCCCGCCTTTTCCGGCGGCGATTACAGCCTGTCTCAATGAAGAATTAGTCCACGGTATTCCAAACCACAATCGCGTGATGCAAGAAGGGGATATTTTCAGCGTCGATTGTGGGGCCTATTACAAGGGCTGGATTGGCGATGCGGCCACGACCATCCCGGTTGGTAAAATTTCAGCAGAAGCCCAACGTCTGTTGGAAGTAACAGAACAGTCTCTTTATGAAGGGATCGCCCAGGGACGGCTCGGCAACCGCACAGAGGATATTTCAGCCGCCGTTCAGTCCTATGTAGAGCAGCACGGCTACCACGTGGTTCGAGACTATACCGGCCACGGGGTCGGGCGGAATATGCACGAAAACCCACAAGTGCCCAATTTTGGGCAGCAGGGCAAGGGTGTCCGCTTAAAAAAAGGGATGACCATTGCCCTGGAGCCGATGGTTAATGTGGGAACCGAGCAGACGAAATTGCTCGATGACCAGTGGACAGTCATTACAGCGGATGGTAAATTATCGGCTCATTTTGAACATTCCTTTGCGGTCACTGATGGTGAGCCGCTTATTCTAACTTTGTTAGCGTGATTAGTTGAGAAGTTTTGAGAGAAATTCAAAGGACTGAGGATTATGAAAGTTAAACCTTCTGTCAAACGTCGATGTGATAACTGCAAGATTATTAGGCGTCGGGGTGTGGTGCGTGTCATCTGTAGCAACCCCCGGCATAAGCAACGCCAAGGGTAAGGAGAAAATTTATGGCTCGTATAGCTGGTGTTGATATTCCTCGTGATAAACGGATAGAAATTAGCCTGACGTATATCTATGGGATTGGCCCAACCAGAAGCAAAGAAATCTTGGATACGGCTGGTGTCGATCCTAATACTCGCGTCAAAGATTTGGCCGATGAAGAAGTGATTCGCCTGCGTGAAACAATCGACCGCAATTATTTGGTTGAAGGGGATTTACGCCGTGAGGTGGGCTTGAATATCAAACGATTGCAAGAAATTGGTTGTTATCGGGGCCTGCGCCACCGGCGGAATTTGCCGGCCCGGGGCCAACGCACCCGAACCAATGCCCGCACCAAGCGGGGCACGCGCCGAACCGTGGCCGGGAAAAAGCGAGCGGCTCGCAAGTAATCACTGTTGGGTATAATTTTATCACAAGCTCTGTTAGGGGACTTAGAAATATGGCAAAGCAAAAACAAAGAGGACGACGCTCAGGCGGTAAAAGAGAAAAGAAAAATATTGCTTACGGTCGGGCCTATATTCACGCTACGTTCAACAATACCATCATCAGCATCACCGACCAGCAAGGTAATGTGATTTCGTGGGCCAGCGGTGGTACCAGCGGCTTCAAAGGGTCGCGTAAAAGTACACCTTATGCTGCTCAATTGGCTGCCAAGAACGCGGCTAGAACCGCTCAGGAGCATGGCATGCGTGAGCTAGATGTCTTCGTCAAAGGCCCAGGCCCGGGGCGGGAAGCAGCCATTCGCTCGCTCCAGGCGGCGGACATGAAATTGTTGTCGATCACCGACAAAACACCCATTCCCCACAATGGCTGTCGTCCGCCCAAGAAGCGTCGCGTCTAGGTTGTAGATTATTTTTGTTGTAAATAGGACTTACGCAGTTGACGTGTTTTACCCCCTCAATCCTCCCGAATCGAGGGGAAGTTGGCCCCTCTCCCGTTGCGGGGGAGGCTGGGAGGGGGTTTCGTTGGTGAATTGCGTATCTCCTAATTCAAACGAAGCAGTTTTGCTGAAGAGGGATGAAGGGTTAGCCAAGCCCGTAAACCTCTTTTATTTGTGAAATATATCGTTAGGAGGCTTAAGTTGGCACGTCATTTGGACTCAGTTTGTAAATTATGTCGTCGTGAGGGAGAAAAGCTCTTTCTCAAGGGCGACCGTTGTTTCTCGCCAAAATGCTCTTTTGAACGGCGCTCTTACCCCCCCGGTCTGCATGGCCGGCAGGGGCAGTTTCGGCGCAAAGAGTCGGATTATAAATTGCAATTGAGGGAAAAGCAGAAAGTTCGTCGCCTGTACGGGGTGTTTGAACGTCAATTTCGGCGCTATTTCCGTCAGGCGCAACGGCAAAAAGGCTTGACCGGCGTTAATCTGTTGATCCTTCTCGAAAGTCGGTTGGATAACGCGATTTATCGGTTGGGGTTGGCATCCTCGCGGGCGCAAGCCAGACAGCTCATTTCACACGGCCACTTTGCCGTCAACGGTCGTAAAACCAATGTCTCGTCTTTTCATGTTTCTGTAGGGGACGTTGTGACCGTTCAGGATAAGAGTAAAAAGAACGGGTACTTCAAAGAAGTAGCGGACAATCTGGATGAGGGACGAGTGCCTGATTGGCTGAACCTGGACGCCAAGAACCTGTCCGGCAAAGTGGTCAACAGTCCCTCTCGTGAACACATTGATGTCACCCTCAACGAACAGTTGGTTGTTGAGTACTATAGTAGTCGGTAGTCGTTCGACCTCCTATTTTTTGGTTAGAAAGTGTTTGTATGTTTAGGTTACAGTAAATAAGGTTGTATTTTGGAGGGTGTTTCGTTGTCTGAACTTAATCTGGTTTTACCCAAGATAGAAACTGAAGCCAGTTCTCGAAATTTTGGCCGTTTCAGCATCGGTCCGTTGGAGAGTGGTTATGGTATTACGCTGGGCAATGCGCTGCGTCGCGTGTTGCTCTCCTCTTTGACGGGCGCAGCCGTTACCTCTATTCGGATTAGCGGGGTTCATCATGAATTTTCGGACATCCCCAATGTTCGTGAAGATATGACGGCCCTGATCTTAAATGTTAAACAGTTGCGGCTCAAACTGCATCAAAATGAGTCGGCTCGCTTACGGGTGGAAGTCAAAGGTGAGGGTGAGATCACCGTTGGCGACCTCGAATGTCCACCTCACGTCGAAGTTATGAACCCGAACCTCCACCTGTTGACGGCCGATGCGCCTGATACCGAATTGGATATGGAACTTGTCGTACAGATGGGACGGGGCTATTCCCCATCTGAGGAGCGGGGCAAACTGCCGATTGGTGAAATTCCGGTCGATGCTATTTTTAGCCCCATTCGCAAAGCTAACTTTGTCGTGGAGCGGGCCCGAATCGGTCAAGCGACCGACTATGATAAACTGGTTCTGGAAGTAACCACCGATGGCACGATCTCGCCCCGGGATGCTTTGAGCGAAGCGGCTAAAATTTTGGTCCAACACTTCTCGTTGGTTTCAGGCGTTACTGAAATTGAGACACCGGTTCAACCCGAAGAGGTTGACGATGGTATTCCCACGAAGATTTATGAGTTGCCCATAGAGGATTTGGAATTGACCGTTCGCGCTTACAACTGTCTCAAACGTGCCGGTATTACCCAGGTCGGCGAAATTTTGGATAAGTTGAAGAAGGGGCAAGATGAAATTTTGGCCATTCGCAACTTTGGTCAAAAATCTCTGGATGAATTGATGGAGCGCCTCGAAGAAAAGGGATACCTGACCATCTTAAACGAAAGCGGCGACTCACCGATGATCGTTTCAGACTATTCAGAGTAGGTGTCGAAAGTTATAACGGTTGAGGAGTATTAAATTATGAGACATAATATTGTAGGCCGGCGGCTTGGTCGTTCATCGAAGCATCGTAAATCCCTTTTTCGGACATTGACCACGGAACTGTTTCGCCATAATCGGATCAAGACGACCGAAGCTAAGGCCAAAAGCATTCAGCCTATGGCCGAACGGTTGATTACGTTGGCCCGGCGCGGCGATTTACACGCCCGCCGTCAGGCGGCCCGTGACATCACCGACCCGGTGATTTTACAAAAGCTGTTTGATGAGATTGGGCCGGAAATGGAAGACCGCTCCGGCGGATATACCCGAATTTATAAGTTGGGGCCTCGCCGAGGAGATGCGGCCAAGATGGCCCTGATTGAGCTGGTGGTATAGAACTACGTATGACTGCCCGATGATTCCCACGTATCGCTATCGGGCCATCGTCGAGTATGATGGAACAGACTTTTTAGGGTATCAATACCAAAAAATAGGCCGAACCGTTCAGGGTGAAATCGAAAAATCGCTCAAAAAAGTGGCTCAGACTGAGAAACGTATCTTGGGGGCCGGTCGCACCGACGCCGGAGTTCACGCCACGGGCCAGGTTATTGCCTTTGATGCCCAATGGAAGCATACGCTGGCAGATTTGCACCGAGCCCTCAACGCGACGCTACCCGAAGATATTGTCATTCGTCACTTAAAAATTGCGGACAAAGATTTTCATCCCCGTTTTGATGCCGTGAGCCGGTCATACTGTTATACGATTATCAACCAACCCTGGCCATCGGTCTTGCAGCGCCGTTATGGGCATCACGTTCGAGCCGGTCTGGATGTGGGGTTGATGAACGAAGCCAGTCAATATCTGGTCGGGTGGCACGACTTTGCTTCGTTCGGGAAGCCGCCTCAGGGTAAAAACACCGTTCGTCAGATTTTGCAGGCGGAGTGGTCGGCGGCAGAAAATAGGCTCAATTTTATGGTAACGGCCAACGCCTTTCTCTATCGTATGGTCAGGCGGTTAGTGGCTACGTTAATAAAAGTTGGAGTTGGACAGTGGGGGCCGGAGAATATCAAAGAGATTTTGATGGCCCGGAATCTGTCCCATTCTGCCGAACCGGCCCCGGCCTGTGGGTTATGTCTGATTAAAGTGACGTACCCTGATTGAAGTCTTAGGTAATTTTGAAGGAGAAGCAAAAGGTGAAAACAGTCAGTATTAGAGAACAGGATGTTCAGCGCGGCTGGTATGTCGTCGATGCTCAGGGGCAAACCCTGGGCCGTTTGGCAACCCAAGTGGCCACGGTTCTGCGCGGTAAGCATAAGCCCATCTACACGCCCCACGTTGATTGTGGCGATTATGTCATTATCGTCAACGCCGATAAAATACACGTGACCGGTCAAAAGATGACCCAAAAAACATACTACCGGCACAGTGGCTATCCCGGTGGTTTGAAAAAGGTGACACTGCGCGACCAGCTACAGAAATTTCCCGAACGAGTCATCGAACAGGCCGTGCGTGGTATGTTGCCGAAAAATCGGTTAGGGCGGCAGATGTTTAGAAAACTAAAAGTTTATGCCGGGCCGAACCATCCCCACGAAGCCCAGCAGCCGAAAACTTTGGACTTGCAATAAATTTTCAGAGGAAACGTTAAACTATGGCAGATGCACAATATTACGAAGGATTAGGTCGGCGCAAAAGAGCGACGGCCCGAGTCCGTCTCCATACGGAAAACACAGACGGGGCTATCGTCAACGATAAACCGCTTGACGACTATTTTTCTCGAGATGTAGACCGCTCTTATATCGATGAGGTTTTCCAGGTGACCGGGACAGAGGGTCGGTTTCAGTTGACGGTGAAGGTCAAAGGGGGGGGCGTAACCGGTCAGGCCGGCGCTGTTCGATTGGGCATTGCCCGCGCTCTGCTCAAAGTTGATCCCGACTATCGTACAGTTTTACGCCAACACGGAATGTTGACCCGTGACCCCCGGGCCAAGGAACGCAAGAAGCCGGGCCTTAAACGAGCGCGAAAAGCCCCGCAATATACGAAACGGTAAATTAATTAGGACATTTGTCCCCCCAAAGTCCACAGATAGCGCTTTGGCTATCTGTGGACAAATCCTCTTGTAGCTTTAGGTCTGTGTGTTGACAGGAAAGGTTTCCCCATGCCCACCGCCTTCATCGTTTGTGGCAGCCCCGGCGCGGGCAAAACCACCCATGCCACAAAGTTGGCCACAGAGCGCCGGGCCGTCCTGCTGGACATCGACACTGCCACCGAACGATTGGTGCGCTTAGCCCTGGCCGAAGCTGGTCACGATCCCGATGACCGGGACAGTCCCGCCTTCAAACAACGCTTCCGCCAACCCATCTACGACACCCTGTTCGATATCGCCGCCGAGAACCTGCCCTGGCTGGATGTCATCATCGCCGGCCCCTTCACCCGCGAGCTGCGGGACGAAGACTGGCCCGACCACCTCCAAACCCGGCTCGGCGCACCGGTCGAGGTTCACTACGTCTACTGCCGCCCGGAGGACCGTCGCCAGCGGCTCATCCGCCGGGGCAACCCCCGCGACGCGGCCAAGTTGGCCGATTGGGACAATTATCTCGATTACTACGAGGATGAAGCGCCGCCGGTTTTCCCCCACGTTTTTGTGGATACCTCAAACGGTTACGCTTTGCGGCAATAGCTTTTTGAGAGAAATATGGGTCAGGTAATACGGGATGGTTCATATCCCCAAGAAATTAGGTTGACAAATTCGTAAAACGTAAGACGCAAAACGTAATGATTTTGGCAAAATAACGCCTTACGCTTCACGTTTTACGTTTCACGGGGTGACGTTGCTCAATCCGGCGGGTAAAAAAGTGTCAACCTATTTGTGAACCATCCCGGCTATAGTTTGGTCAAAGCTCTCCCCTGTAGCGATGCAGCCCAAAACATAGGGGTAGTAGGCTGAAAAACCACTTTCGCTCTTTTCTGTAACGAGCAAATATTTCCCCATTGCTTTCCAACTTCGCCCTTTCTCACACAGTTGATTATCGGCCCAAAAAAGAGTATGATACCGTGAAAATTTTTACATACTGTGATAATTTCTATGAGGTTCGTAGTAACGGCTTCAGCCGTCTTTAGACCGCTAAAGCGGTTACTACGAA
>CAZWZZ010000029.1:3448-18051 GCA_964638395.1 uncultured Caldilineaceae bacterium | reverse complement strand
AGGCCAGCCCCTCGCCACTTTCCTCGGAGAGCAGCACCGGCGTGCCCACCCGCAATTGGGTCCAGGGCAGGGCCTCGGTCTGGTTCCGCTTGCCCAGGGTGACCAACACCCGTCCGCCCAGACCGCCATACTCATCCCGGATAGACAGCCGATCCAGGCTGTTACCGCTGCGCTGCGCCGCCTCCGCCGAGAGGCGCTCCATCGCCGCCCGCATCTGCTGCTGTTCCGCCTCGGCTTCGAGCGTCAGCAGCCGGGAGAGACGTTGGAAATGGTCATCCGTGGCCGAGCCTGGCCAACTGTCAGCCGACAGGGTGTCGCTCCAGGCCCGCAGGTGGCGATTGTTGAAGCTGGCCCCATCCAGGGCAGCTACCAGCGCGGTTAATCGTTGAGCCGGTACTTCGACGATAGCCTGCCGCCCGCGCAGCTCGATTTTGCCGACCACCTCCCGGTCCAGGTCGCCGGTTTCGATGAGCCAGCGCAGGATGGCCCCTTTGCCGGTGCGGGGCGGCAGGGGATCGAGGAACAGCAGGGCCATCAAGCCTGTTCCTGTTGCTGCGGGGCCTGCTGCGGAGCCTGCTGGGGTAACTGCTTCAACGGCAACACCGCTTCCATAACGTTGTCCTCGGGCGAGCGTTCGACGATGAAGCCCAGCTTACGGCAGATGTGCTGCATGCCATAATTTTCGGGCAGGATCGTACCGACGATGTGGTTATACCCTTCCTCGTGCCCCACGTCGATCAGTAATTGCATCAGCTTATAGCCGATGCCGTGCCCCTGCCACTTGTCGCTGACGAGGACCGCAAATTCGACATCGTTGGCTCCGAGCA
The DNA here is from genome assembly GCA_964638395.1 of uncultured Caldilineaceae bacterium. Taxonomy (GTDB): domain Bacteria; phylum Chloroflexota; class Anaerolineae; order 4572-78; family J111; genus CAZWZZ01. The sequence continues at coordinate 17,224 of CAZWZZ010000029.1, read as the reverse complement.
GCTTGATCAAGCGGCCGATGCCCAACAGCTCAAACTCGTCCGTTTCAGGATTTTTATACTCGGCCACGAGGGCCATTTCCTGGTCATAATCAACGAAGCAGATGCGGCTGAGGCGTTCGTGGGCGATGCGCCGGCTGAGGGGCATATAACGGAAGAAGCGGGAGTAGACGCTCTCATCCGAAAGGTCCTGGTGAAACTTGGCTACCAGCGGCTCATCCTCAGCCTGAATGGGGCGGATAATGACCGGGCTGCCATCTTTCAACTGCCAGTGGGTGATGTATTGGTAGGGATAGGGCCGAATGGCCAGCCGGGGCAGGGACTCTTCCGGTTGGTCCGGGGGATGGAGCAGGACGCGGGCATCGAGGGTGATGACGCCCTCCGGCGAGACCAGGAGGGGGTTGATATCCAACTCTTTGATCCAACGCTGTTCGGCGATGAGGTGGCTAAAACGAACCATCGTTTGCTCCAGAGCGATCAGATCAACCGGTGGCCGGCCCCGGATGCCCTGCAAGGCTTCGTAGATGCGGGTCTTCTGCATCATTCGCAAAGCCAACGTCGAGGTCAGCGGCGGCAAGCCCAGAGCGCGATCCTTGAAAACTTCTACCAATTCCCCCCCCCAGCCAAAGACCACGATCGGCCCAAACTGCTCATCAATGCTGCTACCCAGGATCAATTCATACCCCTGGCGGAAAATCATCGGTTGGACGGTGACGCCCAGAAAATCCTCCGGGCTGGCTTTTTTGGTCACCGAGCGTTTGATCGTGTTGTAGGCCATACGGACGGCGTCGGCATTGGGTAAGTTCAGGCAGACGCCCCCCACATCACTCGCGTGGATGATGGTTTGGCTATGGAGCTTGAGGACGACCGGATAGCCGATCTCCTCGGCCAACCGGACGGCATCCTCCACATCGGCAGCCAGATGGGTCTTAACGGTGGGGATGTTGTAGGCGGCCAGCAGTTGCTTCGACTCCAACTCGGTCAAAATGGTGCGTCCCTCGGCCCGTACCTTCTCGATGACCTGGCCGACGTAATCCCGATCCGGCCCTTTGTCATTGAACTCCGGGGGCATCCTCGGCGTTTCATACAGGCTCTGCATATTTTGGTCATATTGCCACATATAGACAAAGACCCGCGCCGCCGTGTCCGGGTATTCAAAGGTGGCAATGTTGGCCTGGTTGAGGATGTCATTCCCGGCGGCCACCCCCGCGCCGCCCATCCAACAGGTCAGCAGCGGCCTATTTTTACCGGGCCGGTTTTTCTTCAACGCCTCGGCAATCTGGGCCGGTTGGGTGTCGTGTTGCGGGGTCAAAATAACCAACAGGCCGTCGCTGTTGGGGTCGTTGGCGGCGATGTCGATGGCCCGCAGATACCGCTCCGGGTCGGCATCCTCTTGAATATCAATGGGATTGGGATTTTTGCGGTCCCAATAGTTGGGCAGGAAAGCATCGAGGGCCTCGACCGACTCCGGGGTCAACGGGGTGAGCTGGCCTCCGTTCCGCAGTAAGGTGTCGGTGGCCAGAATGCCCGGTCCCCCGGCGTTGGTCAAAATAGTCAAATTTGGCCCTCGGGGGCGGGGCTGTTTGGCCAACACTTCGGCCATATAAAAGAGGTTGGACACCCGGCCTACGCGCAGGGCACCACTGCGGCGCAGGGCGGCATCAAAAGCCTCGTCGCTGCCGATGAGCGCCCCGGTGTGGAAGGCGGCGACCTGAGCGGCGGCTTCGGTGTGTCCGCCCCTGAGGATAACCACCGGTTTGTTGAAGGCCACTTCTCGGATCGCCGACAGAAAGGAGCGGGCATCCCCGACCGCTTCCATATAGACGACGATACTTTTCGTCCGGTAATCGTGACCCAAATAGGTGATCAAATCCCCCAGATCGAGATCGAGCATACCCCCGACCGAGGCAAAGGTGCTAAACCCGACCCGGTCCTTGAGGCTCCAATCCAGGATAGCCGTGGCCATAGCCGCGCTCTGGCTGATGAAGGCTACATTGCCGGGGTAGGCCATATGGCCGGCCCAGGTGGCGTTGAGGCCGGTATGGGGCATCATCACCCCCAGCGAATCGGGGCCGAGAAGCCGCATATCAGCCCGGCGAGCTTCGGCCACGATCTGCCGGCTCACGTCCGCTCTGGAGTCTCCCAAAACCTTGAAATCGGCAGAGGTAATAATGGCCCCCCGGACCCTGGCCTCGGCACACTCGATGACGATGTCCAGGACGTCGGGGGCCTCGGCCACGATGACGGCCAAATCGACCCGTTCCGGCACATCGCCGATGGTCGGATAGGCTTGCAGCTCGTAAATGGTGTCGGCTGTAGGGTTAATGGGAAAAAGTTTTTGGCCCAACGAGCCCCTCGCCAGATTGGACATCACAATGTTTCCCAGATGATCCGGCTCCTCGGTAGCCCCGATGACGGCGACGCTCTGGGGGCGGAAAAATACTTCTAGCGCCGGGCGGCGCGGTTCTTCCGGTTTCTTTAAGCTCCTCATGAGTTGGGATGCTCCTTTGCTTATTATTGACGGTGAATGATGGTTTCCTGCATGCGCCGCTCATTATGCCTCAGAGCGATGTTCATCGCAAAAGCGAATTGCGGTTCCATTGATGAAAATGAAGATGAACGTGAAAGTGAAATTGAACTCCCCTTGATCTTGTGGTATAGTGAGCCTCTATTATAGCCGAGCGGACGGAGGGGACAATGGCCGAAAAATATCCAGACGAACCGTATGTGGTGGTGATTGGCGCTGCCGGAATCGACTCAAAAGGGTGGGTTAATGGCCCGGTGACGCCCAAGAGCAGCACGCCGGGCCAGGTGCGCGTCTCGACGGGGGGCACGGCCCACAACGTGGCCAACAATCTGGCTCGGCTGGGGGTTGAAGCCGTGCTGCTTTCGGCCCTGGGTCTGGGCGAGTCGGGCCTGCGCGTCCTCAAAAACGCCTCCGAGGTGGGCATCAATACCGACCATATGATTTTCTGCGAAGGGTATTTTACGTCCGCCTATCTGGCTGTTCTCGACCCGTCCGGCAACTTGATCGTTTCTGTCGATGACATGGAAATTCTGAATTGCCTGACGCCGACCGTTATCAAGCAGCACCGCAGCCTCATCGAGCATGCCCAGATGGTCATCTTCGATAGCAACGTGCCGGAGAAAAGCATCACCCAGTTGCTCAAAATAGCCGGGCAAGCTACCGTCCCGGTTTGTGCCGACCCGGCCTCCACGACCCTGGCTCCCAAATTGAAGCCCCACCTGTCCCACCTGTATATGATTACGCCCAATATCGCCGAAGCCGAGGTGTTGTGCGAGCGGAGCATCAGCGATGAAAATGAGGCGATGGCAGCGGCCCGCGCTCTCATTAATATGGGGGTCAAGTTAGCAATTATCACCCTGGCCGAAGAGGGGGTCGTCTACGCCACCTCCAGCGACAGCGGCCACGTGCCGGCCCTGGCCCTGGAAGTGGTCGATACGACCGGGGCCAGCGATGCCTTGACCGCCACTGTCGTCTTCGGCCTGCTGAATGACATTCCCATTGATGAGTCGGTGCGCCTGGCCGCCAGCGCCGCCGCCCTGACCCTGGCCTGTTCGGATACGGTCTGCAACGATCTGAGTTTGGAACTGTTGTATGACCAACTAATGTTGTGAAACGTCGAAATAAGAGGTAACAATTTCTATAAGTCGCACTTGTGGTAAATGGTAATTTGTAAATAGTAATTAGGGATTGAATAACAAATTACCATTTACCAATTACCAATCACTATTCGCTGTGCGTAATTGTTGAAGTTGATTTACTTCCCGCTTCATAAATCCAATCTGGGAGCAACCTATGAGCATCTCACCACGAGGTATGTATTTTGAAGAGTTCGAGGTCGGGCTGGAAATTCAGACCGCCGCCCGGACGATCACCGAGACGGACATCGTCAATTTTGCCGGGCTGTCCGGCGATTTCAACTTCATCCACACCAACGCCGAGGCCGCCAAAACCTCCCAATTCGGGCAGCGGGTCGCCCACGGGATGCTGGTGGCCTCGATTGCCACCGGGCTGGCCGTGCAGCAAGGCTTCATCGACGGCACGACCCTGGCCTTTCGGGAGTTGGCCTGGAAATTTACCAAGCCCGTCTTCATCGGCGATACCATCCAAACCCGCATCAAAGTGACCGACACCAAGGCCATGCGCCGCCTGGGCGGCGGCCTGGTCACATTTGAGGCCCGCGTCGTCAACCAAGCGGAGGATGTCGTCCACAAAGGGGCGTGGAAGATGTTGATTAAATCGAAAGATTAGGCCCGTGACCAGACCCACAGCGATATTCGATATTACCCGCCCCATCAGCCCGGCGCTGGCCGTCTGGCCGGGGGATACCCCCTTTTCGGCCCAAACGATGCTGGCCATAGAGCAGGGCGCGGCGGTCAACCTGACTACCCTGACCCTGAGCAGCCACACCGGGACCCACGTCGATGCGCCCTACCACTTCGCCGCCGAGGGGCCGACGCTGGAGCAGGTTCCGCTGACGGCCTACATCGGTTCGGCGACAGTGGTCACGGTGGAGCGCGAGGCCGGGCCATTGATCCCCGCCGATTTTCCCGCTGTCGAGTGGGGGCGGGTCGAGCGGCTCCTGGTTCACTCTGGAACCAGCGCCGGGCCGCTCGATCAATTCCCGACCGAGTTTGTCTATCCCGCGCCGGAACTGGCCGATTGGCTGGGGCAGCAGGGGGTGGTGTTGTTCGGCTCCGACGCGCCGTCGATGGATGAGCTGCCCAGCCAAACCCTGCCGGGCCACCACGCCCTCCATCGCCACGGGATCGCCATTCTGGAGGGCTTGCTTTTTAGCGAGGATGTGCCGGATGGGGAGTATGAATTGATCGCCTTGCCTTTGAAAATCGAAGGGGGGGATGGCTCCCCGGTGCGGGCTATTTTGCGCCGTCAAGCCTGATGCCCCCATTTCGGGTGTATTTCACTTTTGGGGCGAATTATAGCCCTCCACGATTTAACCGCCCCGATGGAAGGTTGGAAGGCTGGAAGATTGGTCACACGCCTGACAACCAACCTTCCAAATCTTCCACACTTCCAAATGGTCTAAAATCTGCCCCAAAACTGAAATGCTCCCCCCCCCATTTCTATATCTTTGACGCCTTTTTGGGCCTCTGCTATAATCCTACGTCTGATGGACAATTATTAGCAGTGAGAAAAACCAGACCCTAAAGGTTTCAAAATTCGTGAAATTGATTTCGGAAACCTTTAGGGTCTTGAACTGTAAATTATGACTATGGCAATCATTTTTGATTGTTTCGTAGATAAAGGTTACAGGCTTTATGAGTGAAAAACTTCATAGCGAGCCAACCCAAGCGCAACCGTCGGTCTCCCCTAAACTGGAAATTACGAAGGGTGAGTTTATTGGCAAGACCTTCAATCTTAAAATGAAGACGACGGTGGGCCGAGAGCTGGATAACGACATCGTTTTGGTCGATCCCAAAATTTCCCGCTACCACGCCCAAATCATTCTGGATGACGGCCAGTGGGTCATCACCGATCTGGGTAGCTCCAACCAAACCTTCGTCAATGATAAACCGATTTCTGACCCGACGCCGCTCCAGCCTGATGATCGTATCAGCCTAGGCGAAATCGAGTTGGCTTTCAGAGGGGCGGTGGGCCAGGCCGAGACCACAGCCGCCCGGACCGTCACGAAGACGACTCCCACCGCGAGTGAACCGGCGGCGGCCCAACCGGCCTCCGGTGGCCTGCCCCGCCTGGTGTGGCTGGCCGGAGCCTTCATTTTGCTGCTGTGCGTGGGCGCGGCCGTGGCGATTTTTTTCATCAGCCGCCTTTCGCCCGGTGAGGAGGCCGTGACCGTGGCCGGAAACACGCCGGCCCCCCTTGAAAATACTGATGGAAGCGCCGACGATAGCCCCTCCGAGGAGAGTGTTGACATTTCCGGGGCAGGTAGCGGAGCCGAAAATCTATCGCTGACCTACGAAGAGGATTTTAGCGATCCCTTTAGCGGGTGGGATGACGCTTTTGATGCCTACACCACCAAGCAGTACGGCAACAACCGGTATCAAATCGAAGTCAGCACCAGCAACCTGATAGCCTGGGGGCTGGCCAACCGGGATGTGGCCGATTTCGAGGTGGAGGTGGAAGCCCGGCAGGAGGACGGCAGCATCGAAAATAGTTATGGGCTGTTGTTCCGGGTGCAGGATCGCAACAATTTCTACCGTTTCGATATTTCGAGCGATGGCTTCTATCTGCTCTCCAAATTTGTCGAAGGAGAGTGGGAAACGCTCGTTGATTGGACGGCTTCGGAGCATATCAGCCCGGAGACGAACCTGCTCAAGGTTTCGGCTTTCGGCCCGGAGATCACCATCAACGCCAACGGCCAGCCGTTGACCACCATCACCGATGAGTCGCTGACGCACGGCAATTTTGGCTTTTTTGCCAGTACCTTCAACGAGCCTTATATGTGGGTCAGTTATGATAATCTCAAACTGTGGACGCCGGAAGGCACGGAATTGACCCTGATCCCGACGGCGACCCGCCCCGCTGTGACGCTGGCGGATGCCGGGACGGCCAGCGCCTCTCCGACAGCGATGGAGACGGAGACCGAAGCTGTCGCCGAAACCGAAACGGCGCTCCCAGATGAGGCTGAAGATGAGGCTGGCGAGGAAGATAGAGATGGGGAGAGTGTCGAGGCCATTGCCGAAGCAGATGTTGACGCGGAGAGCGGGACCATCACCGCGACGGTTGCGCTGACGACGACGCCCGCTGCCGACACCACGCCGGCCCCAACCGCCACGCCCAGGCCACTGCCCGACTATGCCTCTCGCGCCCAGATTTTGGCCCGGGGTGAGGAGGCCGTCACCGGGCGGATTATCTTTCCCTTGTACGATCCGGAGCGGGGAACCTACGATATTTATATGGCCGACGCAGCCGATGGGGATAATTTAGAGTTGATTCAGGAGAACGCCAGCCAACCGGCCCTGAATGAGGATGGCACCGAGGTGGCCTATCGCTCCTGGCAGCCGGATAATCGGGGGCTTTTCGCCCGCCCGCTCGGTGGTGACCACGAGGATGCCTGGCGTTTCGACTCCTTCTTCGAGTCGGCCCGGCCCCAATTCTCGCCGGTTGATGGCAGTTTGATGTACCACTCCCGCACCGGAGGCCGAGAACCGGCCATCTACCGCGTCATTGATGGCGAAGGGTTGGTCATGCGCCGGGATGGTGGTCCCATTCAGGGCGAAGCTGCCAAATGGTCGCCGGATGGTCAACAATTTATTTATAACAGTTGTATCGGGGGTAAATGTGGCCTTATTCTGAGCAACATCGACGGCACGAACCCGACTCTGTTGACCGACGACCCGTCAGACACCAACCCCGAAATTTCGCCCGACGGCTCTACCGTGGCCTTTATGTCGAAACGGAGCGGGGATTGGGAAATTTACCGGGTCGATATCGATGGCCAAAATCTGACCGCTTTGACCGCCGACGATGCCAATGACGGTCTGCCGACTTGGTCGCCGGATGGGGAAAAAATCGCTTACGTCGCCAACCGGGACGGGAAGTGGGCGATGTGGGATATGGACCCGGATGGCAATAACCAACGTCGTCTTTTCTTGCTCGACAAGCCGGTTGACGGCATTGTTGAAGTTGACCAGGCTAATAGCCGGGGCTGGCTCGAAGAGAATATCGACTGGCAGCCCTAATTTTGGCTGATACCGGAGCGTAAAGATTTTGACCAGGAATGATAACTTTCGCCTGATCGGGGGGGCAATCATCGGTGTTGTGGCCACTATTGTGGTCATTGGGGCGATGGCCCTCAGCCAGCCGAGTGATCTTCTGGCCGGGGCCACACCGACCGCCACCAAAACTCCAACCAAACCGGCCACCGCGACCTTCACCCCGTCGCCCACCCCGACGGCTACGCATACTCCTACCCCAACCGCCACGGCCACCCCCACCCCAACGCCGACCGATACGCCTACGGCAACGGCTACTCCAACCGCCACCCCCATCCCCCCCACATTGACGCCGACGCCGACGTTTACCGTCGTCATCACCGATACACAACCCCTAACCGAGACAGCCGTCCTGACCGAGACCGTCGCCATAGTCGGCGAAGCGGCCCTCACTTCAACGCTACCTCTATCCGGCACTGCCCCCTTGACCCAGACCGACGTGATTACACCGGTGGGCACGCCCACCCCCAGCCCGACGCCCGTACCCCGCACCGTGTTGGTTCCCGGCGATGTGCCCGATTTCAGAACGGTTGAGGATCATCTCTGGTTTGACCGCCCCTATCCCGACGAGTTCAATGCCTGGGGCAGCTACTATTATCCCTACGGCACGAATGCTCAGGGGGTCTACTTCTGGCATTTCGGCATCGACATTGCCGGCTCCTATGGGACGCCGATTGTGGCCATTGGACCGGGAACCGTCACCCACGCCGGGCCGGATGATGAGACCAACCTGCTCGGTCCCTGGCCCGATTTTTACGGCCAGGCCGTCGTCATCGAGCATGACCGCCGCTGGCGAGGCCAGCCGGTCTACAGCCTGTATGGACACGTCTCGCGGACGATGGTGGCTGTGGGCCAAACTGTGGAGGCCGGTGATTTGATTGCCGAAGTTGGCCAGGGGGGCGTGGCCATTGGCCCCCACCTCCATCTGGAGATTCGGGTGGGGGCGGGCGGATATTTTGATACCCGCAATCCCGATTTGTGGGTGCAGCCCGACCCCGGCTTTGGGGTCATTGCCGGGCGGGTCGTCGATCATCAGGGCTATTTCGTGCCCCAACAACTGGTCACGCTCCACCGGGCCAGCAACGCCGGTAAGTTTTGGCGACAAACCTACACCTACCCCGATAATCAAGTCAACTGGGATAGTGAGTATGTCGAGACCTTCACCTTTAGCGATGTCCCCGCCGGGCGCTACCTGCTCAAGACCTTTTTCGATGGCCGGCAACTGACCATACCGGTCACGGTCAAAGATGGGGAAGTCAGCTTTGTGTTGTTGAAGCAGACGGAGCCACCCCGCCCGGTTCAAGCCCCCCAGTCTGTGCCGGTTGTCGATAGTTCGCCCCCGGCCAATGAGGAAACTTCCGAATCTACCTCGGAAGAAACCAATTAAAAAAACCGGCTCTCTGAGATTTTTTGTGGTGAGGGCATCCTTATGCCCGCTCCCGCATTGGGATGCGGTCGCTACCCCATAAAAGCTCATAGAGCCAAAAAACCTTCCCGGATCACCGGGAAGGTTTTTTTTCTACGTTACGCCCCTAACCAAGTAGCCCGTTTTTGACCGGGACCAGTTGACTGACCGCCGCGATCATATGACTGGTTACAACAGCAATATCCACGCTCCCGTCAATCTCGATGAGCAATCCCTGACGTTGGTAATAGGTAATCAGAGGGGATGTTTCATCCTGATAGGTTTGTAGCCTGGCCCGCACCGTATCCGGTTTATCGTCGGCCCGGCAATAGAGATGTTCCCCCTGACATTGGTGGGTGGGGCAACGTTTGAAAGGGTTATGCTTGGTATGGAATGGGGCCTGACACCGGCGACAGACTCTACGCCCGGAGAGGCGATCCACCAGCTCTTCCTGGGGAACCTTGAAATAGAGAACAGCGGTGATGTATTGATCGAGCGACTCCATAATGCTACTCAGAGCCTCCGCCTGGGGCAAAGTGCGGGGAAAGCCATCCAGGACAAAACCGCGCCGGACATCGGGCCGGGCCAATCGCTCCCGAACCATCGCCTCTGTCACATCATCGGGCACTAACGCTCCCCGATCCATATACTGCTTGGCTAATTGCCCCAATTCGGTTTGCTTGTTTAAGTTCTCCCGAAAAAGATCGCCGGTGGCCACGTGTTGTAGCCGAAAATGCTCACACAGCTTTTCTGCCTGTGTGCCTTTACCGGCACCGGGCGGTCCTAAAAGGACAATGTTCAAACGCTGTTTTGTTTGCCTGGGCAGAATGGATGAAATATCATTGAAACTTCTGACGTTTTTGGTTTCTTCAAATGTAGCCACGCTGCGACTCCTATACCCTTAAAGGTGGGGTTATAAAATTTTTTTACTTGTGCCCTCGTGACACAAATACCCCTCATTTCAATTCCCCCCTTGGAACAAAAATGAAACGAAACTGACAACCCGCCTTAGTACAGCGTAAACAAAGTCTTATCAGGTTCGTAGTAACGGCTTCAGCCGTCTTTAGACCGTTAAAGCGGTTACTACAAACCTCACGAAACGTATTTTCCACAGTACTTAGTTTCTCCCCATAAATCTCCTTTCGTGAACCGCGACCCTTTCTACCATAGTAACCTAACTTTCATATGAAGTCAATAACAAATTGTACGAAAAACAAAATCCACCCATAGTTAGCTCTACTAAAGGTGGATTTAGATTGCTTTAGCGTTCCTTTGAATTCATCTTCATCATTGAAGTGCGGTTTATAGAATTGAATGATTATTCTTCCGTGTCTGGCTCGGCAGCGTCTTCCTCAGTCGAAGACTCTACTTCGGCTGAGTCTGGTGTCCCCGCATCCTCTACCGCATCGGCTTCATCCGTCGGCGCTTCCTCCGTGGCCTCTGCCTCGTCAGTCGTTGTTTCATCAACCTCATCACCGGCGGCCGGGGGATCAGTTAATAGATTGTCGTCGTCAATCGTCTCGAACTGGGTATCCGGGTCTACAGGCACAGCTTGAGGGCCGGCACTGCCGATAATAAAGCTGGCGGCCAGGCTGATAATCATCACTGCACTAATGACATAGAGGAGAATCCGTTGAGTAGTCAGTTTCGGTTTGGTCGGGGTTGATTTACTGCTAGGCGGGGGAGGCGTACTACGGCGTTTTTTCTTCCGTTTTTTGGATAATGGCATTGGATATAAATTACCTTTCACTAAAACTTTTCGCAGGCGTATTAAATTATACCTGGGGCGGCTCTGATTGGCAAGCATGAATTGCCCAGAATTTCCGGGACGCTATAATCTATGCCTTTGAAGTGACTATTGGGTATTTGTCGATGATAACACACCAACAAATTTGGGACCTATTTCAACGGGCCGGACGGCTCATACTTAGTGGAGCGCAACCACCCTCTTCGATACGGCCTCGTTTCTCGGTTTACGTAGACTACTGCGCTCTCCTGCTGCTGCTATTTTCGGTCGTGGCCTGCCAATCCGCAATCCCCGCCCCCCCGACCCCGCCACTGCCGGCCACGCCGGCCGGCCCAACCCTGCGCGTAGCCCTGCTGTCGCCGATGTCCGGCGAGATGGCTACCTTTGGCCGCCAGATGCGGAATGGCATCATTATGGCCTTTGATGGGTGGAATAAGCGGGGCGGTCCCCGTGCCCACCGGCTGACGTGGCAGCTTTACGATAGCCAGTGTGATTTCGATCGGGCCGAACAGGTCACGCAGCAGGCCATTGAAGAGGGCCACCACCTCATCATCGGCCCCCTTTGTTCCGAAGCGGCCATCGCCGCCGCGCTGGTGGCCGAGGCCAACAGTGCCCTGCTCATCACCCCGACCGCCACCCACCCCTTGGTCACGGTCACCGGCCAGGGTCAAACCCGGCCTACTGTGTTCCGGGCCAGTTATGCCTACCCCCAGCAGGCCGCCGCCGTGGCCCACTTTGCCGCCACCGACCTGGCCGTTGAGAACGTGGCCTTGCTCTATGATCCCGGTGATGCGTATAGCACGGCCCTGGCCCGGACATTCGAGCAAACCTTTACGGCCCAGGACGGGCGTATCGCCTACCGGACGACCCTCACCCCGGAGACGCCCGATCTGGTCCCAATCCTGACTGCTCTCCGCACCGCCGGCTCTCAGGTCGTGTACGCCCCCCTCGATCCCGAATTGGCCGCCCGGTTGAATGAGGCCGCAGCCCCCTCAGAGCCGCTGATTTTATTGGGCAGTGATCGCTGGGCCACGACTCATTTCGATCAGTCTGGCCTGGTGGGCAGCTACTACCCCCTGCATTTCACCCCAAACGATGATCGCCCCCAAATCGTCCGCTGGGCCGAGGCTTACAAAGCCATCTATGCCGTCGAACCGGACAGCCTGGCCGCGCTGGGGTATGAGGCCGCCGATTTACTGGCCCAGGCCGTTGACACCGGCGGTTCCATTGATCCGGCCACCGTGGCCCACACCCTGGCCCAGAATACCTTCGAGACTTTTACCGGCCCCCTCCGTTTCGACGACCATCATAATCCCATCAAACCCATTCCTATCCTCGAAGTCGAAGCCGAGGGTACCGATTTTGTGACCGTGGTCACGCCCTGATCCAGCATAGCCGACATCTGCCGGCCATTCGCCCCTGCATAGCCAGTCCGTGACTTGCGTTTTGGGCACTCTATTCACTTTTTTCGATCATTACGATCAAAAACATTCGTTTGACTTGATCGAAACTCGTGATATGCTAGAGCTAAATTCTCAAGGAGATGATTCTATGCTTACCCCAACCGAACGGTCTACCTACATCGACAGTATTCGGGCCTTGCCGGCTCAGGTCGAGGCGGTAGTTACCGACCTGACCGACGACCCATTGATCCATCCGACTCTTGACGATGAATGGAGCGTGGCCCAAATCGTCCACCATCTGGCCGACTCCCATATGAACAGTTTCATCCGCCTCAAGTTGTTGCTGACCGAGGATCATCCCACGCTCCGCCCCTATGACCAGGATGCCTGGGCGATGATGGTCGATGAAACGGGCCTGCCCCTACAACCCTCCCTGACTATTTTGCGGGGCCTGCACCAGCGCTGGGTGATGGTCTTTGAGAGTCTGTCTGCTGAGGAATGGCAACGCACCGCTTATCACCCTGAAATCGGCGACGTGACTGCCGACGACCTGCTCCGATCTTACGCCGCCCACGGTCGGGACCACCTGGCCCAGATCGAGCGGGTCTTGGCCGCTTATCGTCCAAAATCGAGTGGTTGATTGCGATAAAAAAAGTCCTCCCCAAACCCGAGGAGGACTTTTTAAGCGACTGGGTGTCTCACTATTCTTCTATGGTTAGAACTTCCGATGAGCTACCCGATAGCTCGAAATCATCACCAATAATCACTCGAAAATCAACATCACTCTTCAAGTTCGGACTACGACGGATATTGGCCTCTTTAACCTCGAACAGCGCTTCCAGAACTTGAAGGGTATAAACCTTGGCTTCATCATACACCACGATGATGGTTTCGGGGTAAGCGGTATTCGCATCTGCCGGGCCGAATTGGGTGATGTTAAAGCCCTGTTGTTTGAGATATTGAGCCGTTTGGGAGGCCAAACTGGTTCTGTCGGTCCCGTTCTGGACCACAACCCGGCTTTCTTCTTGGGTCAAGAATCGCTTGATCTCCTGTTGACGTTCAGCTTGTTGGGCAATCTCTTCGGCTCGCGCCTGCGTTTGGGCATTCTGGGCCGCCTCGATTTCAGCCTGGGTCGGACCATCCGGGGCCTCAGTTTCAGTGAACACCTCGTTGACCAGGGTCTCGATTTTTTCCCGGCGGGGTAGCAACACCTGGGCCTTTGTCTCCGGCACAATCCAATCAATGGTGTATTCGCTATCGATGACGGTTGTTTTGATGTCATCCGGGTTCAATTCATCGGCCAACTGAGCCAGTTCCAAAATATCAACCAACTGTAAATCAGTCTCGACCGTATCAGACATATTGGTCCACAATTCGGGAATTTTGGGGATAATGCCGACCTGGAGCGCTTTGTCTCGAACGGCCAGTAGCACCTGCTGCTGGCGTCTGGCTCGTGAAAAGTCGGAGCCCGGCGTAGCCCGCGTTCGGGCATACCGCAGGGC
>CAZWZZ010000029.1:0-3348 GCA_964638395.1 uncultured Caldilineaceae bacterium | reverse complement strand
CGAGAGAATTTCTCATCAGGCCGTTTGTCGATACCTAGCAGCAGGATGTTGACCCGCTCTTTGCGTTCGTAGTCCGGCAAGGGCACTCCGGTCGAGCCGGTGGCCCCATCCTCCCCGCCCCGGCTGATCGGTAGCGGCAAGGGTAGTGAGTTGTCGCCGGTCAAGGGAACCGTGCCCGTCGGCAGGGATAACTCAACAATTGGAATGGTCGTCGGTAAATTGGTCCGGTTTGCTATTTCTTTGACAGTCCCTCGGATGACCCAGTAGAAAAGAAAACCCGTGTACGCTCCGCCGACTAAAAAGATGAGCATCATCCCCAAAACGAGCGCTTGAGCCAAAAATGGGGGAATCAGTGGTTGTTTATAATGTCTTGAATGTGTTGCCATAGTGTTAAAGATTATATCATGATCCCGAAGGCAAGCAAAAACGCTTGAACCACGGCACTTGTGGCCCAAACCCTGTGCATTGCCCAGCAAGAATGTTCAAATTGACTCTTAACATACTCCCGGAGCGGATTTAACGCAATATTTCCCCCTCAATATTAACCCACGTCATCGACGCGGTATGGTTGCTGGCCAACTAAATGCGCCACTGACTGCCAGTCGCTTCCGGGCCACATCGGGCCACATTGAGATAATTTGTGAAATCTAACCAAATTTGTCAAATTGGGGGTTGACAAATGGATGGAAGTATGTTATTTTAGTTGTGCAAATCCAAAATTTCCCAAAAATAGATCGGGCCAACAATGTTTACAGGCAAACAACAACCCTCACATCTGAATAGCGAATGTTCCGTTTACGCCATTTCGTTATGGCCGAATCGTGAGATATTTGCCTTGAGACAGCCTGCTCTCTGCGGCTCCGACCAGGAGCCGGAAGCATAACGCTTCATCGTTTTTGCACACCAGAGCGCGGGCTGCACAGCCCGCGCTTTTTGTTTATACCACGCCAGAATCGCCGTTTCCAGCCCATCAAGGGCCATTTCAGAGGCGACCGGCGTTCATCAATCTATTATTTGCAATCCAAATTTATCAGCGAGTCAACAATCAATGTCGTCCATCAGACCAGCCATCATAGAACGTCATAAATATCATAATCAAACCCTCAGTTGGTCATTCGAGCCGGGCGTCAGCCTGTGCCAAGATTTCGCCCAGGGCTTTATGTTGCCCCAATTTTGCCAACCGTGGTCCCCTGTGTCTGGAGACATTCCCTAAGGATACGTCTATCAGTTGATGTAAGCGCAGCGCGGGCCACACGGCTCGCGCTTTTTTGTTTGTGACCACGTGACCGAACGGCCAGGTGGGGGTCTGCAAAACCCTTGATCCGGGTTCGAATCCCGGCGTGGTCTTAAAATCTTAATGCGGGGTAGCTCTATTGGTAGAGCAACCGGCTGTTAACCGGTAGGTTGTGGGTTCGAGTCCCACCCTCGCAGCTACGGGGGCGTAGCTCAGTGGTAGAGCGCTAAACCGCCAACGCCGCAACTTGACCACATTTGTGGGCCGGAGGTTGTTGGTTACCGCTACAAACGGAGAGGTCGAAGGTTCGAGTCCTTCCGCCCCTGCTTTTCAAAACAATCAATAGACGGCAGCATCCTGAGTAAATCGAGAAACGAGATTGTATCGAAGGGTGCGTGTCTATTGACAATCGGGCCGATCGTCCAATGGGAAGACGCTGCCCTTGCAAGGCAGAAACACGGGTTCGACCCCCGTTCGGTCCATAAGTAGTAATTGGTAATTAGCGATTGGAGATTTAGAGATTGGGAGATTGAAAAGAAATCTCCAATCCCCCAATCGCTTAATTTCCAAACATAGGTGAGTAGCTCAATTAGGTAGAGCAGCAGTCTCCAAAACTGCCGGTTGTGGGTTCAAGTCCTGCCTCACCTGTCCCATACGGGGTCGTCTAACTGGTAGGACGGCTGACTCTGAATCAGCAAATCCAGGTTCGAACCCTGGCCCCGTAGCTATATGCAGGTGTCGTCTAACGGTAAGACCCTGGTCTTCCAAACCAGTAATGCCAGTTCGATTCTGGCTACCTGCTCTGACTGAATTGGATGACGAGTAGCTCAGCGGTAGAGCGCCACTCTGATAAAGTGGAGGCGGTAGGTTCGACTCCTACCTCGTCAATAACCTGATGACCGGTCACAGTTGACTGAAAACCGATTACCAGCAGACCGCAACCGCACCCTTCGATACAACCTCGTGCCTCGGTTTACTCAGGATGCTGCGGTCTACTGGTCACGGATAACTAAAAATCGGGGTGTGGTGTAGCGGAAGCATACTGCGTTTGGGACGCAGTGGTCGGAGGTTCGAATCCTCCCGCCCCGACTTTGCATCGAGGTGGCGGAATGGAAGACGCGCTGCGTTGAGGGCGCAGTGTCCCCCAGGACGTGCGGGTTCGACTCCCGCCCTCGATATAGGCTGGCGTAGCTCAACTGGCAGAGCAACTGTCTTGTAAACAGTCGGTTGTGGGTTCGACTCCCGCCGTCAGCTTGGAAAAGGAGATTAGAGATCAGGAGATTGGAGATTAAGCAGTCCAACGCTTTAATCTCCCAATCGCTAATCTCCCAATCGCCATGCAGGCGGGTAGCTCAGATGGGAGAGCGCCTCTCTTACAAAGAGGAGGTCGTGGGTTCAAGCCCCACCCTGCCTATTGGAATTAGTAATCAGTAATTAGTGAATGGACAGTAAAACGCAGCATCCTGAGTAAACCGAGGTATGAGGTTGCATCGAAGGGTGCGGTTATAGTTCAGTGTTAGGAATCAGTGATTTGGAAGGGTGGCTGAGTCTGGCTAAAAGCGCCCGTTTGCTAAACGGGAGTCCCTTGGGGGCACGTGGGTTCAAATCCCGCCCCTTCCGCTCCAAAATTCATCCGGGCCGGTAGCTCGATTGGCAGAGCAACGGACTTTTAATCCGTAGGGTGAGGGTTCGAGTCCCTCTCGGCCCATTGCGGGGTAGCTTAGTGGCAAAGCATCTGGCTCATAACCAGAAGGTCGCCGGTTCGAGTCCGGTCCCCGCTACTCAAGCCGGCGTGGCGCAATTTGGCAGACGCGCCGCACTTAGGATGCGGAGGTTGGGGGTTCGAGTCCCTCCGCCGGCATCACGCCTCTGTAGCTCAATGGACCAGAGCGCCTGACTTCGAATCAGGGGGTTGCAGGTTCGAGTCCTGCCAGAGGTATCTAATTGTGAATTGTGAATGATTAATTGTCAATTGTCGATGAGTCTTATTCACAATTCACAATTGACAATTCACGATTGGCAATTAAACCGGGGTCGGTGTCCCGAGCGGCAAAGGGAGCTGACTGTAAATCAGTTGCGCGACAGCGCTGCGCAGGTTCGAGTCCTGCCCGACC
>CAZWZZ010000028.1:3225-18186 GCA_964638395.1 uncultured Caldilineaceae bacterium | reverse complement strand
ACCTCAACGACACGGCCCGCTTTCAGCGCTTCATCCGGGCCATCCACCTGACCCGTAGCTTGATGCCGGTGGCGGTGGGCGGGCTGGTCGGCTTGATGGTCTTCCGCTTACTGACCCGACGCTAATCTTTAACCAAACAGGCAGCTCAAACTTATCATTTAAACCAAGCTAAGGTGGGGGCTAATGTGCCCCGTGGCGGGGTGGCTGACCCACATAGCGGGCGCGAGGCCGAATCATCCGGTCGGCGGCGTACTGCTCCAGGGCGTGGCCGATCCAGCCGATGACCCGGCCCAGGGCGAAAATGGCAATGGCCGACTCCGGCGGCAGGGCCATGGCCTGGGTCAGGGCCACCAGCCCCACATCCAGCGAGGGCCGCTCGCCGGTGACGGCGGCTACCTCCGCGACGATTGCCGTGGCCAGGGCGACGGCGGGCGCGGCGGGATACTGTTGAGCGGCTAAATCCAGCAGGGCCCGACCGCGAGGATCGCCGCCGGGGTAGAGGGGATGGCCGAAGCCGGGGATGCGCTCTCCCCGCCGTAGCCGGTGAGCAATGGCCGTTTGCACCCGCCCCGGGTCGCCGACCTCCCGAAAGAAGGCTTCGACCCGGTCGGTGGCCCGGCCATGCTTGACCCCTTGCAGCGCGGCCAGCCCGGCCAACACCACCTCATACGGCCTCGCCCCGGCCGAAGCCACGCAGCGGGCGGTGAAAGAGGAGACGTTCAGTTCGTGATCGGCGCACAAAATCAGGGCGGTACTCAAGACCGCCGCCGCCCCCGGATCAGCCGCCACCCAGCCCTGCTGCAAGGTGCGGGCCACCCCCCCTGCCGCCGACTCCGCCTGCACAGCGATGGCCGTCAGCAGCCGCAGAATGTGCGCCCCGGTCTGCATAACCGTCGCCGGACGCAAGTCGTAGGCGGCTAAATCACCGGCGGCAGCCAGAGGCAGCAACGCTTGAAAAGCGGCCATTGGCGGTAAATCGGCCACCTGCGGCTGCCTGGCCCGGCAACGTTCCGGCAAGCGCCCCGTCACCCCGGCAAACAGCGCCGGCTCCGCATCTGGCTCCCCATCCGGCAACTCGCCCGTCCACAGCAGCACGGCCACCTGCTCCACCGAGTATTGATCGGCCAACGCCAGCACATCATACCCCCGATAATACAAATGATTGTCGCTAATCAGCGTCAGGGCTGACTCCAGCACCGGCGTGCCCCAATGGAGAGCCTCCTCGACCGCTTTGGCCGGGTTGCGTCGCTGCTCCTTACGGGCTTTCAGCGTTTGCACATCCTCGGCCCGGTAACGCCGGGTCCGTTTTTTGTCCCCCGTCGGCTCCGAGCGGATCAAGCCCCGGCTGACGTAGGCGTACAGCGTCGGCAGGCTGATGTCCAGCTCTTCAGCCGCTTCTTTGGCGGAGAGATAGCGTGGGTCGGTCATTGTTGGCTCCTGTTCGTTTTCCATCGGCAAGGTTTCAAGAACCTATAATCAGCAGACCGCAATGCACCCTTCGATACGACTTCGTCTACTCAGGATGCTGCGGTCTACTAACCATAACATACATTGATTTATAAATCAATATTGACAACATTGATATTGTTATTCTATAATACCAGCATCACCAATAAATTAACAGTCAGGAGCTAAAAATGAATCAAACGATAGAACCAACCATCAAACCGGGCTTGGAAGGCGTTGTCGTTGCCCAAACCCGCTTGAGCCGGGTCGATGGCCAGGCAGGCGAGTTGATTATTGCCGGTTTTCCGCTGGAGGAGCTGGCCGGACGGGCCACCTTTGAAGAGACCGTCTACTTGCTGTGGCACGACCGCTTGCCGAACGCCGAGCAGTTGAGCGCGTTTCAGGCCGACTTGAGCCGTTATCGGCCCCTGCCGCCGATTGCGCTTGATGTGCTGCGGGCGGCGGCGGCCCAAAAAGTGGGGGCGATGGATGCCCTGCGGATGGCGGCCAGCACCATCAGCTTACAGGTCACGGCGGATGAGGTCGAGGCCAACGCCCTGGCCGTCATCGCTGCCTTCCCGACGATAGTGGCCGCCTATTGGCGGCTGCTCAACGGCCAGGAGCCGGTCGAACCTCGCTCCGACCTGGGGCACACGGCCAACTATTTGTATATGCTGACGGGGGAAACGCCCGGCCCGGAGCGGGTGCGCGGTCTGGAAACCTACCTCAACACCGTCATCGATCACGGCTTCAACGCTTCCACCTTTACAGCGCGAGTCATCATTTCGACCCAGTCCGATATGATTTCGGCCATCGTCGGCGCGTTAGGCGCGTTGAAAGGGCCGCTCCACGGCGGCGCGCCGGGACCGGCCCTGGATATGGTCTTTGAAATTGGCGAAGCGGCCAAAGCGGAGAGCTATCTGCGGGCCAAAATCGAGCGGGGGGAGCGGCTGATGGGCTTCGGCCACCGCATCTACAAAGTGCGCGATCCGAGGGCCGAGATGTTGGCGGCGGCGGCGGAGAAATTTTACCAGACGGCCGGGGATATGGCCTTGTACAAGCTGGCCCTGGCCGTGGAGGAGATGGCCGTGCGGTTGCTGGCGGAGTATAAGCCGGGCCGCGATCTGCAAACCAATGTCGAATTTTACACGGCCCTGCTGCTGCACGGGCTGGGGCTACCGTCGGCCCTCTTCACGCCCACTTTTGCTATCGGGCGGGTCGGCGGCTGGACGGCCCACTGCTTCGAGCAGCAAGCCTTGAACCGTCTCATCCGGCCCAAAGCGATCTATGAGGGGCCGCAAGATCGCCAATGGTTGGGGCTGGAGTGGCGGTAGGACTATTCCAGAAGAGTAAATCTCCCAATTTACGTGATTCGTGAGGCGTGATTCGTGACAACCCGAATCACGCCTCAGAGTGGGTTAAAATTTGGGGGGGTTTGAAAGTTGGAACGCCTGCTTTCAGGGACGCGACACTGGAAAAAGCCGGACAACGGGAATTTCACCTATAGAGTCTGTTCCAACCCGAACCGGCACGGTCTCAGACAAGGTGTAAGTTTGTCGCTGTTTGTAATCCGGCCCAGCTACACCCATAAAAGGTTGTGAGTAGACTTCGACCTGACTATCGAGTAGATTGACAATCCAATAAACCGGAACAGTTGCGGCCGCGTACAGTTGTTTCTTCAAGGTACGATCCCGATTTAAGGTCGCCTCAGAGACTTCAATGACCAGAGCTACCTCGTCCGGTCCGGGATGATGGTCCAGATAATCCATCTCTGTCCCTTGTACGATCATAATATCCGGTTCTGGTTCGCTATCGGCTGTGGTCAGCGGCTCCTGGGAGTCAACATACCATCCTTGTCCCACCAGTTCACTGAGCAGTTTTCGTAGGATCCTGGTGACGGTGCTATGTTTTGGATTCTTCGGCATTTTTTGGACCAGCCATCCTTGTAAGAGTTCAATCGGATTGTCTTTGGTCAAGGCACCAGAGGCAATCATAGCGTGGTATTGAGCCACACTGACCCGCCACAACGCATCAATGGGAACAAACTCAGAGCCATTTTTGCGTCTTGTCTCTAATAATGTCTCTACGGTCCTGACCCTCGACTCCACTCCTTCATTGATTGATTGATTGACAAAAAAATGATTGGTTGATGCCCTCTATTTTACAAGAAATCGAGGGAAAAGCACAATCGCCAAAACAAGTGGGGTTATTTCACTTTTGGGGGCAAGATTTCCGAAGTTTACGAATGAGACTAAATTTTCTGGTCAGTTGCCCTCGGATAATAAGCGACAATCCCTCTGTCTCGACGAAACTTCGGAAATCTATGAAACTCGGATAGAGCCTATTCGGCTGCTTCCTCTTCAGGCCAGGTGGCGTCAATCCGTGGGAGAACCTCATCAACGTCTTCACCGTTGATGTAATCCACCATCCCGGTCCAGAAGGAACCGGCCCCGACCGAACTGGGCATCAAGTCGGAGGCGTCAAAGCGGAAGGTGTCCGCTTCTTGCAGAATCTCGGCATAGCCACGCTGAATATCGGAAGGATACCACTCCAGGTTGGCGTCGTTGTGGGGAGCCACAATCGTTCCGGCCTCCACTTCCACTCTGGTGGACTCGGCGGTGGTCAGATAACGCATCACTTCCCGCACTTCGGGCCGGTCATCAAACATCGAATAGATGCTGCCGGAGCCGAGGACCGGCTTGCCATACGCCTCATCAATCGGCGGCAGGTAGAAATAGTTGACATCAGTGCCCAATTCAACATCTTCGGGGAAAAAGAGGGTGATGAAGCTGGCCTGGCGATGGAGCCAGCAAGTGGGCGGTTGATCGAAGAGCGGCGTCGGCGCATCGCCAAAGGGTGTGGTCAAGATGCCGGTGGTTCCACCCAATACGTACTCCTCGTTGAGCCAGATGTCGCCCATAATTTGCACGGCGCGTTTGACTTCCGGCGAGTCAAAGGGCAACTCACCGGCCACCCAGCGATCATAATTTTCAGGGCTGGTGGTGCGTAACATAATATCTTCGACCCAATCGGTGGCTACCCAGCCGGTCGCGCCACTGCTCTCCATGCCAATGCACCAGGGGATTTGACCCTCGGCCACCATCTGGTCGGAGAGGGCAATCATCTCATCCCACGTTTCCGGGATTTCATAGCCCGCTTCCTCAAATTCCGGGGTGGGGTACCAGACCAGGCTCTTGACGTCGGCATTGTGCCAGACGCCGACCATCTCGTCATTGACCGTGGCCAGTTCGAGCCAGGAATCATCAAACTGCTCTTCGAGATAGGAGCGGTCGATAAAGGTGGTCAAGTCAACCAGAAAACCGCCCTGGGCCAATTCAGCCATCAAGCCGGGCTGGGGAAAAACGGCGATGTCGGGCGGATCGTTGGCTTCGGCCCGAACCACGACCAGAGTTTCAAAGTCGCTGGAGCCTTCATATTCGACCTCGATGCCGGTTCGCTCTTCCAGCGGCTCAAAGGCTTCGTTGACCAATTCCGCCTGCTCATCGACAGCAGCCCCAAAAATGGTCACGGTGGTCCCGGCTAAATCCCCGTCAGCCGGGGCGTCGGCGGACTCCTCGGCGGCTGAGTCTTCAGCCGCGGCTTCTTCCTCTGCCGGGGCCTCATCCCCTGCGCCGCCACAGGCGGCTAACAGCAGCAGAAAAAATACAAAGATCGTCATTAACGTTGATAGGCGTCTTGCCATCATTACTACAGTCCTTTCTCCATTGAGGTACTTTAAAGGTGTTTAGTTGAAGTCGTCAATGCGACTCCAACCCCAGTATAATCCTCATCTGGCCGTCAGGTTACACCCATGTGAGTAAACTTGACCATTCCGGTGAGCTATTTTTTGAGACGTATGGAGAAATAAGTATCACCCAGTTGGGTTAGGCGGCGCGGCGTTTGCATTGGATGCACTGGGTCTAGTCGGTCTGGCCGAGCAACACCTCATCCACGCCGGGAAACGGCATCCCCAACACACGCTCGCCTTTGCGGACGGACAGGCGCAGGTCGAGGGGAATGGTGTCGGAAACATCGGCGGCCCGGCCTGAGTGGAGCAAGTCGCCCGCATCAATTTGCCAATAAGCCAGCATCCGCCGGGCGAACGCTTCGCGGGTCAGAGCTTGCCGCCCGGCCACGTTGAGCGGGCCGCTAAACTCGACATCGATCAGCTTGAGTAGGGCCTCGGCGAGCGTCTCCACCCAGATCGGCTGGCGGATAACATCGCTGAACAGCTTGAGCGGCTGCCCCTGTTCGAGCTTCCAGACGAAACTGCGGGTTCCGTTGTCCATTTCGTCCAGGCCGTAAATGAGGGACGTGCGGACGATAGCCGCCTGGGGATTGATCCGCGCCACCTCGGCCTCGGCGGCGGCTTTGGAGCGGCCATAGCCGTAGAGTGGCGTCGGGGGGGCGTCATCGGCGTAGGGGGCCTGGCGGCCATCGTGAATGACATCGGTCGAGACGTGAACCAGTCGCGCTCCGACGGCGACGGCGGCTTCGGCGACGTAGCCGGAGCCGGCGGCATTGACGGCCATCATCAGGGCCTCAGCGCCGCCGCCAGGGTTGCAGGCCGCGGCGTGGATGATGGCCTGGGGGCGCACCTCGTCGATGAGCCGCAAAACGGCCTTTCGATTTGTCAGGTTGAGCGGTAAGGGGTGTCCCGCTTTAATGCGGTCGGGATGGCTCTGGTAGGTGCTATAAAGCTCGTACCGTTTGGCGGCCTTGACGGTCAGGTGGCGGCCCAGGTAGCTGCTGCCGCCGGTGATTAGTAACGCTCGTTTCATAAAGCATCTTCGAGAAAGTAATTGCTCAAACGCCTGTAAAACGTAAAGCGCAAAACGTAAGCTTTTTGATTGGGGAGAACGCTTTACGTTTCACGTTTTCCGTTTTGTGGGGCGATTTAAATCTTTGGATTTTCCTAACCAAAAATAAATGCGACTACAACATCCCCTCGATTTCGGCCCGGATGCGGCTCTGTTTGTTGGCGGCGGCAGCCAACTCCTGGCGGGTTTCTTCCAGCTTCTCCTTTTCGGAGCGGACGAAGCGGGTGTAGGGGCCGATGGCCTCCTCGATGCGCTGGAAACTCTGGCGAATTTCCCGCTCGAATTGGGTGGTCAGGGCGCTGGTTAGCTTCTGGCGTAGCTCGGCTACTTTATCGGTCATCTCTTTTTTGGCCGCTTTTTTGCGGGCCGGGATGAAGAAAAGCCCCAGCGCCGCGAAAGCCCCCGCCGCAAAGAGGCCGGTCACATCGGCGGCAACGGTCGTGGCGATGGCGGTGATCAGCGCCCCCAGGCCGATGGCCCCGGCCCCAAAAGCGGCCGTGCCGGCCACAGCCATCCGCGCATTTTCGGCCATCTTCTCCGCCTCGCGGGATTTGTTGTAGGTGGAGACAACCTCCTTGGCCGCCCGCCCCACCGAACCGATCAGACGATCTCGATCATAACGAAAATTGCCGCCGACATCGCCGACCATGCGATCTTCATACTCCTTTTTCCGCTTTTCCAGATATTTCATGACCGCCTGCCAGTTGGTCAACTCGGCATTGACTAACCAATCAATCATCTCGTTGACCCGCTGCTCGACGGCCTGGGGCGCATCGGCCACGACTCGGCTCTCGAAGCCTTCCTGGATGCGATTCTTGTTGAGCAACTCGGCGATGTTGGTCAGCTTCATCGTATCTTCGAAGAAGGCATCGCCCCGTTTATCCATTTGATGCAGCACATTCTCGATGTCGGCCAGCCGAAACTTGAAATCACGCTCCATATCCTGGCGATAGGCGATCATCTGCCGCTCTAAATTGGCCAGCGTTTCGACATCGTCGGCCAGCAACTGGAGCCGATTTTCGGTAATCTCACTGTATTTTTTGAGCAGGTTATCGCCGATGCCTAGCGGATTGAGAAATTTGAGTTGCAGGCGGCTGGTTTCATCAAGGGTGTCGTGGATGAAACTCTCCAGAGACTCGAAGCCGCTCCTGGTCCATTTGGCCGGATCGCCCTGTTTAGCCCGCAGAGCCAGACGGGCGCTGATGGGGAAGATTTCGGGCTTGATGTTGAGCAGATTTTTCGAATTATCGGCCACGAAATCAAGCACCTGCTCCAACTCCGCCTCATCTTCAAACAGATCGACCTTGTTGATAACCATGACCACCTTTTTGCCCCAATCCTTGATCTGGGAGAGGAAGGTGCGCTCACTTTCGGAGAAGGGGCGATCCGCCGAGGTGACAAACAGAACCAGATCGGAGCGGGGCACAAACTCCTCAGTGATGCGTTGATGTTCGCGGATGACGGCGTTGGTTCCCGGCGTATCGACGATGTTGATGTGGCGCAGAAACTCTATCGGCTCATACAGGCGATGCATGTGGGCATCGACCACCTCCCGGTGGCTCTCTGCGGCATAAGTCAGGATGTTGACCTGAGCCGTGGTCGGGGTAACCCCTTCCTTGAGCAAAATTTGCCCCAACAGGGCGTTGATAAAGGCACTCTTTCCGGCGTTGAACTCCCCAACGATGACCAGCAAAAACAGTTCATCCAACTGTTGGATCGACTTGGCCAGGGTGGCCTGATCCTCGCTCGAGGCCCCCAACTTCGACAGAATGGCCTGCAACTCAGCCAGCCATTGCCGCTCCTCCTTGAGTAAATCTTCTTCTTTAGTGGTGATGATCGTTTCCAGCATTTAAGTTTCGGAGCCTCTTTTGATAGGATTAGAGATGAGGGCTATTTCTAGCGCCTCGTTGTTGAACCACAAAACCTCAATGGGTGTTAAGTCGATGAAATAAGTCTACTAGACAAATATTGCTTTAGCAAACTATCGTCTACTTCAAACTTGAGCCATCTTTGAAGACGCTCAACAAGAACATCAAGTAAAAATCCACGCTCAGAAGGCATTCATACATACCATCGGTGGTGATGTTCCATCAAGCCACCGGCAGCCCGTAAAACGTAAAACGAAAAACGTAATCTACTCTGACCAGGAGTAAGCTTTCGTTTCGCGTTTTACGCTTCACGAGCGTTTGGGTGGTTGCTTTCCCGCCGATGCTTTAATTGGCATTTCCTTCGATAGTGATAGATTGAGCCACGGCATCCAACATCGTCAGGTCGGGCACATAATTGTCGGCAGACAGCGCGTTGAGTCGCTGGATTGTTTCCGGCATGTACTCATTCAGATTTTGCACGAAGGTTTCGTAATCGGCAAAAGCCTCCGAGTCGGCGATAGTGCTGGGCAACAAGGGCGCAGAAACCGGGTAGAAGAAGGCCACGTAATAAGCCTCATCGTCGGTCAAGCCCTGGAAGGTGTAGAAAATTTCGGCGTTGGTCACCGGGCGCGGCTCCTGGGCGTATTGGGTGATGAAACGCAGGCCGCTGCCCCCCTCGAAATCGACATATTCAAGCTGGCTGTGGAACATCTGCGCCGCGTTGACCAGCGGCAGCGCCGGCACCTCGAAATTGATCGCCTCCGGGCGCTCGGCCAGCAGCCCCTTCAACGCCTCGATTTGCTCCCCGGCAAAGGGACTAATTTCCGCAAAATCCTCGGCGGGGTAGACCAACAGCTTCGGCTCAGGCCCGACGATGGTCCCCTGTTGGTACTCGAACTGGTCTAACACTTCGGAGCCGGTCAGGGTAAAAGAAATATGCTCCGGGATGAGAGCAAAATAGGGAATATCGGGCGAGAGCGTCGTCTCACCGGGTACGATCTCGATGGCGGTATCGACGGCCAGCGACGGATCATACTCGAATTTGACCTGCTCCGGGGTGATGTCGATAGCCGTTTCGATGGTCACCCGCTCCGCCGGTTTGACCTCGACGACAACCTCGCCGCTGGTGTCGATGTAAGCGGTCTGGCGCTCATCGAAGGCCACGTTGGCCAGGCCCTCCTCAAAATCACCGGCCAGGGCAAATTGGGGGTCGATGACCATCTCCCCCGTTTGGTCGATGTAACCCCACAGGTCATCGACCAGCACCGCCGCCAGCCCTTCCGAAAAGTCGAAGCCGACCGTGAATTGCGGCTCGATGACCATCTCCCCACTTTGGTCGATATAGCCGACCTGCTCATCGACCACCACGGCAGCCAGCCCTTCGGCGAAATGGCGGGCGAACTCGAACTGCGGCTCGATGACGAACTGGCCCTCGGTGTCGATGAAGCCGGACTGGTCGTTCATCTCAACGACCGCCAACCCCTCCGAGAAGTTGTCGGCAAAAGTGTACTGGGGCTGGATGGCAAACGCGCCGGTCGGATCGAGATAGCCGGACAAGCCCTCCAGGCCGAACACGGCCAGCCCCTCGGAGAAAGGCTGCACGAAATCGAACGCCTGGGGGGTGATGGCAATCTCCCCATTGGTGTCGATAAAGCCCGGCTGTCCCCCGACGACCACATCGGCCAGCCCCTCGGAGAAAATATTGGCAAAATCAAATTGCGGCTCGATGACCATCTCCCCCGTCAGATCGATGTAGCCCCACTGCTGGTTCTGCATAACCGCCGCCAGCCCTTCGGAGAAGCTCTGGGCCGCCTCGAATTGTGGCTCGATGGCAAATTCGCCACTTTCGTTGATGTAGCCGTACTGCCCCTCCTGCCGGATCACGGCCAGCCCTTCGGAAAAGTCGAGGGCATCCTCGAATTGGGGTTCCAGCACCCACTCCCCAGCCAGGTCGGTATAGCCATACTGCAAACCTTGGGGCCGGGGCAGCAGCCGGTCGGGCAGCCCGGTGGCCGCCGTCGTCTCGGCTGCCGTATCCTCGGTCTCCTCTGTGGTCGAGACCTCCTCGCCGGTCGTGTCGGCAGTAGTCTCACCGGCTGCCGCTGCTTCGGTGTCGGCGGCGGCTTCCTCAGCCGTGGTGTCGGGCGTAAATTCCGGAGCCATAGTCGGTTCCGGCGTAGGCTCTGCCGATTGGCCGCCACAGCCCACCAGCCCCACGATTACCAAAAAAAACAGCGTCCATTTGAGTTTAGAAAGGTATTGTTTGGGTTCCATCTCAACAGATTCCTTTTCAAAATGATGTTTTAGTTGCTGACATTAATGATACACTTTAATGGCGTTATGACAATATAGAGGGTGCGGAATAGGATTTGGTCAATCCACCAATAACCCCAATTCTTTGGCCCGCAGCACCACCTGGGTGCGGCGACGGACATCCAGCTTGCCGAAGATATTGTGGATATGTTTTTTGACCGTTCCTTCGGCGATGATGAGCCGGTCGGCGATTTCCTGGTTGGATAAGCCCTCGGCAATCAGGTCGAGGATTTCCAGTTCGCGGTCGGTCAGCGGCTCGATCAGTTGTTCGTTGATTTGGGCAGGAGTTGGGGCAGGAGAGTGGGGGATTGGGCGGTTGGGCGGTTGGGCGGTTGGGAGATTGGGAGATTGGGGAGACAAAGTGCCCCTCGGTTCCGGGAGGGCGAAGGCGGGCAGGAGTGTTTCGATGAAATCCCGGGCGATGTCGTTGAGGGCGGCCCGGCGCAGGAGGTCGGCCATAGGTGGCCCTTCGTCGAGCAAGAGGCGGATGTAGCCGGTGCGTTCGGCAATGGCCAGGGCTTGCTCAAGCGGGGGAAGCGCCCGGTCGAACTGGCCCTGGACGTAGAAAGTGAGGGCTTGGAGCATCAAAATCTCCAACCGCCGGGAATCGCGGCTAATCGCTTCTTCCGCCGCCTCCATCCGTTGCAACAGCTCTGTCGCCGCCTCAAACTTTTCCTGAGCCAGATAGACTCGCACCAGGGTAGCATACTCGCCGGGGAATTGGGCATACTGAAAATTACCAGCCTCCAGGGGCAAATCGGCAGTTTCAGCCCAGCGCACCGCCGCCGACAGCTTGCCCTCGGCCAGCCACAACCGGGCCTGCACGGCGTCCGTCCATTGAAAAGTGGGGGCGATGTCCTGGGGATATTGCTTAGCCTTTTCGAGGGCCTCGTGGGCTGCCGCAAAATTCCCCTGGGCCTGGTGAATCTGGGCCGAAATAATATGGCCGACGTGGAGGGTGCCGCCAATGTTACCCTGTTCCCCCAGGTTCAACCCCAAATTCAAATAATTGATTGCCTGTTCTAAATCGCTTCGCTTGCGGGCAATTTCGGCCAATCCCAGATAGGTGCGCCCGGTCATCGGCAACGATTGGCCGGCGTAGACATTAGTCCGGGAGTAGCCTTCGATGTATTCGAGCGCCCGCCGGAAGGATTGAACGGCCTCCTCAAAGCGGCCCCGGGCCTGATACAGTTCGGCTAAAATACCGCTGGCTGACAGAACGGTAATCAGATTGCCGGTTTTTTGGGCCAGCGACACCGCCGCAGTTAGATGATAGGCAGCTTTATCAAATTCACCGATGGTCTCATAGCTGCCGCCCAAATTGAGATGAATCACGCTCTGGGCCAGTAGACTATCCGGGGGAAGTTTGTCCAGTGCTTGTTCGGACAGGGCAATCGAGCGGTGCGTTTCCCCCCGTTCCCGCAAGATCATCGACTGAATGGCCGCCGCTTCTCCCATCAAACCCCGCGTCTCCTGGTCTGGGGGACTGTCGGACTGTCGATACTCTTGTAAGGCCGCTTCCGCATCCCGGAGCGGGGCTTCGATGTCGGCCCAATGGCCCAAAATGACGTGGGACCAGGCTTGGGTCAAACTCAGCCGGGGGTGAGCGCGAACCATCTCCGCCGGCAGAGCGTCCAGCCATTTGAGCAACGTCACTGCCTCACCCAGAGTTAGCAACTCGATGGAGAGTTTTTCGACCAGGTGCGCCACCCGGGCCGTGTCCCCGGCGGTCAGGGCGTGATTGACCGCGTCGGTGGGGTAATCGTGCGCCATATACCATTCGCTGGCCCGCCGGTGCAGGTCGGCGATGCTATCCTCGTCAACTGTTTTACGTAAATGTTCTTGCAGGCAGTCGGCAAACAGGTGATGGTAGCGATACCAGCGCCGCTTGTCATCGAGCGGAATGAGAAACAGGTTGGCCTGGTCGAGATATTCGAGAGTTTGTTGGGAGGTTGGGGGGGTGGGAGATTGGGAGGTTGGAAGATTGGGAGGTGAGGAGATTGGGGGATTGAGATCGAGATTGAAAGATTGGGAGATTGGAGATTGGGCAACAGTCCCCGCCACATCTCCGCTCAGAATGGCGTCACACAGGGGGCCACTGAGCCGCTCCAAAATGGAGGTCTTGAGCAGAAAATCCCGAACCGGCTGTGGCTGTTGGGCCAGTACCTCTTCGGCCAGGTAGTCAATGACGTACCGATGGCTGCCGGTGAACGCCTGGACAAAGCTGTGGACATCACGCCGGCCCTGCATCGACAGCGCGGCCAACTGTAGCCCGGCTACCCAGCCCTCGGTGCGGGTTTCGAGAGCCGCCACCTCCTCGGCGGAGAGGTGCAGGTCCATCACCCTTTGCAGAAAGGTGGCCGCTTCGTCCGGGGTGAAACGCAGGTCGCTCTCCCGGATTTCGGTCAGCCGGTTGCGGACGCGCAGGCGGGTCAGCGGCAGGGGCGGGTCGGAGCGGCTGATGAGAATGAGGTGCATCCGGGGCGGCATATTTTCCAGCAGAAAGGTCAGCCCCTCGTGGATGGGCGGGCGCTCGATGACGTGGTAATCATCCAGAGCCAGAGTGAAAGCATCGGGCATAGTGGACAGAGCGTTGATGAGGGTGGTCAGGGTTGACTCAATGGGTTGGGGTTGCGGGGCCAGGAGTAGAGTGTGGGCATTGGCCGCGATGCCTTTCTGAAGGGTCTCCAATGCGGCAAAGAGGTGGCTCCAAAACCGGATGGGGTCATTGTCCTGCTCATCCAGCGACACCCAGGCCACCCGATTTTCGATTGACGCTTTTGGAGTTTGGATGTCTTCTGAGGCATCCGCATCGTAAATCCAACTGCTGACCAGGGTCGTTTTGCCGAAGCCCGGCGGCGCAGAAATAAGCGTCACGCTGCCCGGACGCTGGTGGCCCTCTGCCAGACGAGCTGTCAGGCGTGGCCGGGAGACCAGTTCCGCCCGGGCCGGGGGAATATAAAGTTTGGTGGTCAGGATGGGAGTCGTCATACCGGAATTATAGGAGGGATGGGAGGATGTGCAAAAAGGCATGCTGGGTGGAGCGGCTCACTATTTCATCCCGACAAGCAACGCTGGATTTGAGATTTAACTCTTCCGGCGGATGTTCCACACCCCCGCCCCAATCAAACCGAACAAAATAAAGAGGGAGACGCTGGTAATGAGGATCGTCGTTCCCAAATTCTTCTCAGGCACTCCGCCGCTGTCGGGGATGATGGCCGGGCTGTCGGCGGCGGGCACATCGGGTTGGGAGTCGCCGGGGCTGGTGATAGCAGCCGGTTGAGCGCCATTCGCCGAGGCGACCGGGGCCGCCGGCGTCTCGCCGCCGGGCCGCATCGAGGCCGGCACCTCATTGAGGGGGATCAACGAGACACAGTCAAAGGTGTAGCGCACATACCGCCAATCGGGCCATTTGCGGTAGGCGGCCAGGAAGATAGTCATTTTGTTGGAGCGTGCCCGCACCACCGTCTTGTAATCCTCAATCGTCGCCAGGTCGGGATCATCCGGCCCGGAGACCTTAAATTCGAGGTCATACTCGCTCCACGGGAGGCGAGTCCATTCTTCATTGGGGATAGCCCGCCAATCATCACCGCCGCTCTGGTCGAAAACTAACTCCACTTTGTGGCTATCCTCAGACTTTTCGGGGCTACCCTGCATCGACTGCACCGTGCCGCTGATCGAAAAGAGATAATCGACGCCGGGCACGACATCGACCGTTTGATAAACCCCCAGGCGAGCATCCTGCTGGTCGGTCGATTGCATATGAATGGCCAAGGCACCGAAATCGGGGAAGCCAATGGCCGCATCAGCAGGACAAACCAGACCAAAGCCCTCTTGATTTTGGATGGTATATTTACCATAAGCATCATTTTTGAACCATTCCCAGCCAATCGGCACCTGGCCGACGTCCGGCGGCTCAAAGCCCAGCCCCGGCACCGGATAGAAGCCATCTTCAAAGTTACCGTTGACCACAACGTTGCTCAGGCCAAAAAATGCCTCATCCTCATCCTGGTCATCATCCCCCTCCTGAGCGTAAGCCAGACCGGTCAGCCCAGCCAGCGATACGCCAAAAATAAGACAGGATAATATCCCCAAGGTAATGAATTGTCCCAATTTTTCTATTTTCTTTTCTTGCATCGACCACCTCGCCGTGCTACACTGTGTAAACATAACTCAATTATACCACTACTTCGCCAAAACATAAATCTAAAGCATTTGTAGGAAGTGTGAGCATGTCGAATGATATGACCAGACCTTCGAAGGTGATAACGACTTCTGCTGAACCGGAGACGGGTCGACGGAAGTCGTTCCTTTTTGTGGGGGGCGGCTGCCTTTTATTGCTCTGTGTGGCCCTGTTGGTCGGGGGTGCCTTTTTCAGCCAGGGTCAATTTGATGAGTTGTTGGCTAACTTCACCGGCACGCCCGGCCCGGAAACAGAGACCCCGGTTCCGCCTGCCTCCCCCACAACGGTCTCCCAGGCTGATCCGTTGACCGTGACGATGACCGTGACGATG
>CAZWZZ010000028.1:0-3125 GCA_964638395.1 uncultured Caldilineaceae bacterium | reverse complement strand
TGACCGTGACGATGACCGTGACGATGGAAGCAATCTCAGCAGTCACGGCGACCGGGGAAATCGGCCCCTCCGGTGAGACGGCTGACTCCGGTTTAGAAACGCCGGTCTCCGGAGAGCAACCGGAAACATCCCCCGTCACGCCAAGCATCGGCGAAATCACCTTTGCTCTGGACGCAACCGAGGATGATTACGAGCCGGTCGAGCCGGGCATCACATTCGAGGAAGGGATCACCGAAATTCATGCCATCTTCGATTATGAGGGTATGTCCGACGCCTACGTCTGGGAGCGGGTCTGGTATTTG
This sequence comes from uncultured Caldilineaceae bacterium, assembly GCA_964638395.1. Taxonomy (GTDB): domain Bacteria; phylum Chloroflexota; class Anaerolineae; order 4572-78; family J111; genus CAZWZZ01. The sequence continues at coordinate 2,823 of CAZWZZ010000028.1, read as the reverse complement.
AACGGCGATGAAATTTTACGAAATGCGGCTGATTGGGCCGGTGAGGAAAGGGGCCGCTTCGATTATTTCATCGACGCCGACGGCGAGCCGCTTTTCCCCGGTCGCTGGCGGCTGGAACTGTACGTCGAGGATCAACTGTTGGCCAGCGGCAGCTTTACGATTGAAGCTAACGAAGCCACTGAAGCTGATGAGGCCGCTGAAATTGATGAGACCGAAATCGCGGCCACCACATCGACGCCGACAACCGACGCCAACGGCACACCGACCGCCACACCAACACGTTCCCCGGCCTCCAGCCCCTCCCCAACCGCGCCCCCCCCGGCCCCCACCCGCAGCGGCGGCGGTACTTACTCGCTGCTGTTCACCCGGTGGGATGGCGGCCAGCACCATCTGTATGTAGCCGACACCAACGGCAACAACGAACTCTATTTATTGCGTCGCGCCGCCGGTCCCTCCTGGACGCCGGATAAAAGAAATATCTTTTTCTACGGCGAAGAGGGGATTGACCGCCAACTGGTCGATGGGGTCGAATATGTCTTTGATGGCGTCAGCAACGGCATCATCAGTATGGAGGCTGCCCCCTTGCCCCAAGGTATGGATGAAATCTCCCTGTTTCAGCGACTTGATTGGAAACAGGGCACGGCCCGGTGGGCCAATGTCTCCCCCAACGGCCAGATGGTGGCCTTCGATGCCAAGCCGGGCAGCCGGGATTATCGCATCTTCTTTCTGGGAACCGAGGGGAACCAGCAGTACCGGTTTGAGATCCTCGGCGAGCAGGCCGACTGGTCGCCCGACAGCGAGCGTGTCGTCTACCGCTCCGGGCGGGGCGGGCAGACCGGGCTGTGGATTGCCAACCGGGATGATACCGGCCATATGCTCCTGACCGGCAACGGCTCCGACTCCTTCCCGACCTGGTCGCCGGACGGCCAGACGGTTGCCTTCAGCCGGGAGGTCGAGGGCAACATTGATATTTATGCAATCGAGGTCGATGGCTCCAACCTGCGCCGCCTGACCGAGGCGTTGGGGCCGGATACCCTACCCACTTACACCCCCGACGGCGATCTCATCTTCCGCAGCGCCCGCGACGGCCAATGGAGTATCTGGAAGATGAGCGGCACGGGGAACAACGAAACGGAGATCATCCCCGACGCCAACGTCGGGCCGGATTGGTCTTTCAGCCGGATGAGTGTAAGATAGAAATTTGAGGTCAATTAATGCGTATTCGACTTGATTCTGTCGGCTGTCGTTTGAACATCAGCGAAATCGAAGAGATGGCTCGCGCCTTTGCCGGGGCGGGCCACCGGCTGGTCGGGCCGGGACAGGTGGCCGATCTGTATGTGTTCAACACCTGTGCCGTGACCCACGCCGCCGCCCGCAAATCGCGGCAGGTTATCCGCCAGATGCGCCGGGCCAACGCGGCGGCCAAAGTGATCGTCACCGGCTGTTATGCCGAACTGTCCCCCCAACTCATCACGGATTTGGGGGTTGATCTGGTGGTCGGCAACGAGCGGAAGGACGCATTGCCTCGGCTGCTGGCCGAGAAGGGCTGGCTGACCGATGCCGATCCGATTCCGGCGGTGGATGCACCCTCATTTATCACCCCCCCTACCAGCCCCGCCGCCATCGAGCAGAGCAACCACACCCGGGCCTTCATTAAAGTCCAGGATGGCTGCGACAACCGCTGCACCTTCTGCATCGTTACCCTGGCTCGCGGGGCCGGACGGAGCCGCCCGGTGGCGGAGGTGGTGGCCGAGGTCAACCGGCTGGTCGCGGCGGGCTATCAAGAAGCCGTTTTGAGCGGCGTCCACCTCGGTTCCTACGGCCAGGATGTTGGTCATTCTGACGGTCTGCAAAATTTGGTGCGGACCATTCTGTCCAAGACGGATATTCCCCGCCTGCGTCTCTCCTCGCTGGAGCCGTGGGATTTGGGTCGGGACTTCTTCGGGTTGTGGCAAGATACCCGGCTGTTGCCCCATCTGCATCTGCCCCTGCAAAGCGGCTGTGACGCCACCCTGCGCCGCATGGCCCGCCACACCAGCCAGGCCGACTTTTCGGCGCTGGTCGCGGCGGCCCGGGCCGCTATCCCCGATTTGTCGATTACAACGGACATCATCGTCGGCTTCCCCGGCGAAACCGAGGCTGAGTTTGCCGAGTCGCTGGCCTTTGTCGAGGCGATGGCCTTCGCCGGGCTGCATATTTTCCGCTACTCCCGCCGGGAAGGGACGGTCGCCGCCAAGATGAAGGGCCAGGTCTCAGGCAAAGTCGCTCAAGCCCGCAGTCGCCGTATGCACAGCCTCAACGCCCGCCTGGAAACCCACTTTCGACGGCGGTTCGTAGGGCGCACGCTGCCGGTGCTGTGGGAGAGCAGCGAGCCGTTCGGCTTTGGTCGCCAATGGAGCGGCCTGACCGGCAACTATCTGCGCGTCGTTACCCCCACCGCCCCGGATGTTGATCTCAACAACAAAATTATCGACACCCACCTGGTCGATCTGGCCCCGGCTGCCTTACAAGGTCAGTTACCGCCGCCATTCCGTTTGGCCCTAACCGAATCGACCCTGCCGCTTTTGAATACGCCTTCCTAACGTTTTCACTACCGCAACCCTACGGGAACCTACGGTTAACCCTCGCTAAGCCCTCTTAGCCAATTAGTATTATTGAATCCTCGCCGTAAATCTGTTAAAATTTTCTTAAAGAAATCCTCATTTTTACCTACATTTCAAACTAAATTCAAACTTGACTTTGTTATAATGTTAAGTAAGTCAATCATCAGGTTTTAGCGCGTTAGCCACTGAGGGGAGGGGTTGACTACAATCGTGTCATTGT
>CAZWZZ010000027.1:0-18867 GCA_964638395.1 uncultured Caldilineaceae bacterium | reverse complement strand
CTACGCCATTCCACAAACCAAACGCAGGGGTTCAATAACCCAACTGACAAATGACAAATGACAACAGACCAAAAACAACGGACACCCAACCAATGACCACTGACAAAGCACAACTGACCCAATTCATCAACAAACTCGGCCACCCGCCGAAAGAGGCTACCTTCGACGACGACGGGCGGCTCATCACCCTCGACCTGTCCGAGCTGGGTCTGCGCGAGCTGCCGCCGGAGATTGGGCAGTCGCTTCAACCCCAAAAATTGGATCAGCGACGCCTACCGGCTGCGGTTGGTCTGCCAACACCCCGCCGGGCCGCATATGGTCGGGAAAGGGTACGACCTGCGCCAGAGCGAGCAGTGGTGGGCCACATTGTCGCCGTGGCTGGGCTATCTGCTGAAGTTTTTGAAATATGGGCTGCCTCTCAACCAGGTGACCGGTCTGGGGGATATGGCCGGCTTGACCGAGGAGGGCTTGAAAGAGATCGAGGCCGGGGTCAAGCTGTTGGAGCAGATCAACAGCGACCTGCCCCGCCTGGAGGAGGCCGACGTCCTGAGCCGCATGGCCGCCCACCCCCACCTGGCCGAGGAGAGCGAGATCGTCGGCCCGGCCTTGCGGGCGCTGCACGGCTTCCTCAAAGAGGCCGATCCCGACCGCGTCTGGGGCGGTCTCCGCAAAACGCTGACCCCCGACGGCAACATCCTCTGGCTGTGCGCCGAACATCGGCGGGTGTATGAAGTCGCGCCGCTCTCTTTGGAGATGGCCGGTGGTGATTAGCCTCACACTGCCATTAAGTTAAGGGATAAAAGCATGCCGAGTAGCCGGAGCCGTGCCCTGCGACCAGAGGAAGTGTCGAAGGGCTCTCCAGGAACCAGCGTTGTGAACTGCAATGCTGTGAGCCAGATAGTCGCCAATCGAGCCCCAAAACTATTTGGAAATTATCGCGGCCAGACTATCAAACTCTTCCCAAGCTAACAGGAACTCATCGACAGAAAGCACCGTAGGGCTTTCATTTGAAGCTGGATCTAAAAGGGTGATATTTTCAGGGTCAACCGCGGTGAGAACTAAAGCGTGAAACCCTTCAAAATCAGCATAGGCTAAAAATCCGGCATAGACAAACACGATACAGCGACTTTCCTGCTCCAGGTGGATTTGTAGTTCATCCAGTGAGAATGAGCGGTATTGAACCTGATAACCAATTTTTTCGAGTCGGGTAATGCGATTGGCGGGCGTACCAAACTCATAACTTCCCATAATCCTGGCCAACTCCGCTTCGCTGCGATGATCTCCGAAAGTTGCCAACACCATTCGGGCACAGGCTGGCAGGCAAGCACCGGAGTTACTCTGCTGGTAATGTGGCACCATTGTAAAGTCTGCGGGCGTGTTGAATAATTCTATCTTCGATATCGGGAGCGGTCATAATATTGCCGGTTTGAGCATCGATATCAATCATCCCCACTTGACCTAAATCGCCCAGCCCCGGCAAAGACAAAGCAATGGGCACCCGCCAATAAATCTGTTCTCCAACGATGGCCAGTTCAGGGGGGCGAGCGATGAGACCCGTGCCCAAATTGGCTACAACGTGGCGGTTGACGCAGTGTCGAGCGTCTTCAGCGGTGATAGCCAGAGTCGCCGCCAGATGAAGGTTGAGCGAGACTGGCGACTCTGAAGAGGTTAAATCTGTCGTAATATGAATGGTTGTCATGGTTTTGCTTTCGTAAAAAGAAAGGCAAATCGTAGAATGACCAGATTATACCACAACGCCCAACCCAAATCCAAACGTTTTAGTTTCTTTTTTCCACCACAGCCCACGCCGACCTGCCCCGCATCACTGAAATTCTCCTAAACCGACTGGAGCCTTGCCACAGGGGGCGCAGTAAGGCATAATAGGGAAGACAATGCCCACGCCCGTAACCAGTGCCTAAAGGAGACCCCCCATGCAGTGCGCCCAGTGTGGCTTTGACAACCCAAGCGGTATGAAATTTTGTGGCGAGTGTGGCACGCCGTTGAAACAGGTCTGCGCCAGTTGCGACTTCGAGAGTCCGCCCAATTTCAAATTCTGCGGCAATTGCGGCGTCGCCCTGAGCGCCGCGCTCGACACGACGGCGGTCTTGACCCGCCCCGGTTCATCCCAGACTGCGACGGTTGTCGGCTCCGACCTATCGACGCCGGAAGCGGAACGCCGCCAATTGACCGTCCTCTTCTGTGACCTGGTTGGCTCCACGGCGCTGTCGCAGCAACTCGACCCGGAGGAGTTGCACCAGGTGGTCAGCGCCTACCAGGCCGTCTGCGTGGCCGTCATCAACCGCTTCGAGGGGCACGTGGCCCAATATCTGGGGGATGGCCTGCTGGTCTACTTTGGCTACCCTCGCGCCCACGAGGATGACGCCCAGCGGGCCGGGCGCACCGGGCTGGGCATCATCGAGGCCATCGAGCGCCTCAGCAGCCGCCTGCAACAGGATCGGAACCTGAGCCTGACCGTGCGCATCGGTATCCACACCGGGCTGGTCGTCGTCGGCCAAATCGGCAGTGGCGAGAAGCACGAACAGTTGGCCCTGGGCGACACCCCCAACATCGCCGCCCGCTTACAAGGGCTGGCCGAGCCGAACACGGTCATCATCAGCGACACCACCTACCGCTTGGTGCGGGGCTACTTTACCCTGCGGGATATGGGATCCCGTGATCTGGCCGGGCTATCCGATCCCCTAACCATCTACCGCCTCATTCAGGAACGGGAGATCCAGAGCCGTCTGGAGGCCAAAGCCGAGGATGGCCTGACGCCGCTGGTAGGCCGGGAGCAGGAGTTGGACCTGCTGCTGGCCCGCTGGGAACAGGTCAAAGAGAACGCCGGACAGATGGTCAGCCTCAACGGCGAGGGAGGCATCGGCAAATCCCGGCTGCTGCACGGCCTGAAGGAGCGGCTCGGTGACGAGCCTCATCTGTGGCTAGAGACCTACTGCTCTCCCTATCATCAAAATAGCGCCCTTTACCCGTTGATCACCCTCCTCCAGCAGGTGTTGGAATTTGAGCGCACCGATAGCCAATCCCAAAAGCTGGGCAAGATCGAAGCGGCCCTGGCCCGCCTGCCCCACGCCGGTCGGGAGCGTGCCCTGAGCGAGTCGGTGCCGCTTATGGCTACGCTGCTCTCGATCTCCCTCAATGATGAGTACGGGCCGGTCAATCTGCCCCCCCATCGCCAGAAGCAGTTGACCCTGGAAATTCTGCTGACGATGTTGCTCGACACGACCCTCCAACAGCCGGTCATCTTTGTAATGGAGGATCTCCATTGGGTCGATCCTTCGACGTTGGAGTTTATCAATTTATTGATCGAGCAAGGCTCCACCGCCCGGCTCTTTGTCCTGCTGACCTACCGGCCCACCTTCAGCCCCCCCTGGACGCCTCGCTCCCATTTGACCCAGCTGACCCTCAGCCGTTTGACCCACAACCAGGTAGCAGCCATGGTCGAGCGGGTGGCCGGGAGCAAAGCATTGCCCCCTACTTTGCTGACTCAGATCATCACCAAAACGGATGGCGTCCCCCTTTTTGTCGAGGAGTTGACCAAAATGGTGCTGGAGCTTAATCTCCTGGAGGAGCGGAACGGGCGGTACGAGCTGACTAGCCCGCTGCCGATGTTGACCATCCCCACCACCCTCCAAGATTCGCTGATGGCCCGTCTCGACCGGCTGGCCACGGTCAAGGAGGTGGCCCAGGTAGCGGCCACGCTGGGCCGGGAGTTCAGCTACGATCTGTTAGAGATCGTTTCCGATTTAGATGAAAAAACGTTGCGCCAGGATTTGGGCAAATTGGTAGAGACGGAACTGCTCTACCAGCGGGGTATGCCCCCCTACGCTACCTACATCTTCAAACACGCTTTGGTGCAAGAAGCCGCCTACCGCAGCCTGTTGCGTAGCCGCCGCCAACTGTACCACCGTAAAATCGGCCAGGTGTTGACGCTGCGCTTCCCCGACATCGCCGAGCGGCAGCCGGAGGTGGTAGCCCATCACTACACTGTGGCCGGGATGAAAGAGGAGGCCATCCGCTACTGGCAGCGGGCCGGAGAGCGGGCCATCAGCCGCTCGGCCAACCTGGAGGCCATCGACCATCTGACCACGGGTCTGGAGTTGATGGAGTCGTTGGCCGCTACCCCGGCCCGGACCGAGCAGCGGCTCAAGATGCAGATTACGTTGGGCGCTCCCTATCTGATGACTAAAGGGTACGCCGCTCTGGAGGTGGAGCAAGTATACGCCAAAGCCTGGCAGATTTGCCAACGATTGGGCAATACGCCCCAACTGGCTCCGGCGCTCTACGGCTTGTGGCTCTTCTACCTGGTCCGGGCCGATTATAAGATGGCCACCGACCTGGGCGATCAACTGATGGTCTCGGCCCAATGGTCGAAAAATTCGGCCTTTCTGGTCGAGGCTCACCAGAGCCAGGGCATCAACCATTTTTACCTGGGGGAGTTGGGCGCGGCCCGTGACCATCTGAGCGAGGCGCTGCGGTTGTACGATCCCCAGCAGCGGGGCACCCAGTTGGCCTACAGCGGGGCCAACCCGGCGGTGGCCTGTCTGGCCCATCTGGCCCAAACGTTGTGGCTACTGGGCTATCCCGAACAGGCTCAGCAAAAGATTGATGAGGCGGCAGCGCTGGCCGATGACTTAAACCAGCCCTATAGCCAGGTGTTTGCCGCCGGTTTCGGGGCTTGGCTGAACCAATATCTGCGGCAGGGGGCGGCGGCCCAACAGGCGGCCGAGCGGGCCATCAGCCTGGCCGAGGCCCAGGGTTTTTCCCTGCTGCTCCATTTCAGCCGCATCTTCCGGGGCTGGAGCCTGGCGGAGCAGGGGCAGGCAGAGGCCGGAATTCTGCAAATTCGGACGGGTCTCGATGCCTATCTGGCTACTGGGGCCGAGCTGGGCCGGTTGCATTTTACGGCGCTGTTGGCCGAGGCGTATGGTCAGGCAGGCCAATCGGACGCGGGCATCAGTTTGATCGACGAGGCCCTGGCCGGGACCGGCGACCAAAGCGAACGATTTTATGAGGCCGAACTGTATCGCCTCAAGGGGGTGTTGCTGTTGCAGGCTGGCGGCGATGAGGTCGCCGCCGAAGGCTGCTTTCAACAGGCTATTGCCGTCAGTCAAGAGCAAGCGGCCCGGTCGCTGGAACTGCGGGCTGCGACCAATCTGGCCCGATTGTGGCTGGCGCAGGGTCGGGCGACGGACGCCCAAACTTTATTGGCGTCGCTCCTGGCCTGGTTCGAGGAGGGCTTTGCTACCCACGATTATCAAACGGCCCGGCAATTATTGACTCACTCGCGAGATGAGGTAGGATAAATTTTTTAGGGAGAGAAGAGAATGTCCACGGAACGACTTGAGGAACTATTCGGAGCGGTCGAGGATGCCGAGAGCGTCTTGATTTTGCCACATAACGATCCTGACCCTGACGCCATCGCCAGTGCGGTGGCGCTGCAATCCCTACTGGCTGAAGAGGCCGGTCTGGAGGCCCACATCGCCTATAAAGGAATTATTGGCCGGGCCGAAAATCGGGCGTTGGTGCGTTATCTTAACCATCCCTTGCACCCTTTAGGGGCGAATGATCTGGCCCAGGCCAGCCACATTGCCCTGGTCGATACGCAGCCGGGGGCGGGCAACAACGCCTGGCGACCAGAGTACCCCGTGGCCGTGGTCATCGACCACCACCCCTGGCGGGAGATGACCGGTCAGGCCACCTATTTCGATGTCCGCCCGGAGCTTGGCTCGGCCTCGACGATGATGATCGAATATCTGCAAGAAGCGGCCCTCGAGCTGACCAACCCGCTCATCACCGCCCTTTTCTATGGCATAAAAACCGATACGCGGGGCTTGAGCCGGGCGGCCAGTCCGACGGACATCATCTCCTATTTTTATTTGCAATCCCGCATCGACGTTGAGGCCCTGGCCGACATCGAGCGGGCGCAGGTGCCGACGGCCTACTTCAAGAGCTTTGCCACGGCTCTGGAAGCCACTCACATTTGTGAGGATGTGGCCCTCTCCTACATCGGGGTGATGGCTTACCCGGATCTGGCGGCGGAGATGGCCGATTTGCTCTCCCGTCTGGAAGCTATCGGCTGGGTCATCTGTATGGGAACCTATCGCCAGACGCTCTTTTTAGCCGTGCGCACCCCCGGTCGCCAGGAGGGGGCCGGGCGCTTCGTCCAGGCCATCGTCGGCCAGGATGGTAGCGCCGGGGGACACGGAGCGATGGCCGGGGGCCAGATTCCGCTCAATGGCCGAGCGCCGGAACAGATTGTGGCCCAACTCCGGCAGCGGACGCTCCACCATCTCCGGTTAGGACCGGATGTCACATTTTCGCCATTAGTTCAATTTAATTAAGGAGACAGAATGTCTCAGGAAAAAATCGAACAGTTGCTCGATGTTCTCGAGGGAACCGAGCAACTCTTAATTTTGCCCCATAACAACCCCGACTCGGACGCTATCGCCAGCGCCTATGCTCTGCGCGGCTTGATCGAGACCCGTCTCGGTTTACGGGGAGATATTTTATACAAAGGTCTCATCGGCCGGGCCGAAAATAAGGCCCTGGCTCGCTACCTCGGCCATCCGCTGCGGCTGTTGCAGAAGGCCGACCTTCAGCCGGAAGCAACCCTGATCCTGGTTGACACCCAGCCGAGCCGCAGCAACAATCCTGTCCCGGCCACCTACCCTATCACGGCGGTTATCGATCATCACACCTGGTATGAGACGAACGGGCCGATCACAGCCCCGTTCGCTGATGTGCGGACTGATTTGGGGGCTACCTCGACTATCTTGACCGAGTATATCCAGGCCGCCGGGATTGAGCTATCTACCGAACTGGCGACGGCCCTTTTCTACGGCATTAAAACCAGCACGATGGGGTTGGGCCGCAATACCAGCGCCGCCGATGCCGAGGCTTATTACTACCTCCAGCCCCACATCGACGTCGAGGCCGTGGCCAGCATCGAGACAGCCCGCGTGCCCCCCAACTATTTCAAGAGCTTCGACATCGCCCTGCGAGCGGCCCAAATTTATGACGGTGTCGTTATTTCCTACATCGGCCCTATGAGTTACCCCGATTTGGCTGCCGAGATGGCCGATTTGTTGCTACGCCTGGAGGAGTCGAAGTGGGTGTTGTGTATGGGGGTTTATAACGACACCTTTATTTTGTCAGTTCGCACCCGCCGCCAGAGAGACCGGGCCGGTCAGTTTGTGCGAATGATTATCGGCCCGACGGGGACCGCCGGCGGGCACGGCACAATGGCCGGCGGGCAAATTCCCCTGGATGGTCGCCCCCCGGCACAGATTGCCGCCGAGTTGTCCGCCCAGGCCCTCCGTCATCTTGACCTGCCGCCCGATTTCAGCAGCCGCCCGCTCATTGTCAATGGCGAGTAAAAGTAGTGAGTGAAGGTTAAGGGGCGTTCCGGCGTATAGTTTAAATTGTCATTACCTTAACCTGGGTTAGCCATCTATGGAGAGCGGTTCCATCGAATCACTATACAACGAAACCATTTTTCTTTTTTCGAGCCTGGATACTTTTGGCGTTATCGACTTGCTACTCGTGACCGGCAGCTTTTATTTGCTGTTGAGTCTGATCCGCAACAGTTCGTTAGCTTACCTATTACGTGAAGTTTTAATTCTGGGGCTTCTCTTATTCATCTTGACCACCCTGCTGCCGCTGCCTGTGTTTGATTGGTTGGTGCGGGGGGTTGTCGTCGCTCTGTTGGTGATGACGCCGATCATTTTTCAGGCGCCACTCCGCCGTTTTCTGGAGCGGGTGGGGCGCTCCGCCGGGCTGGCCCAGTCGATGCGCCCCAACGCCGTCGAGACCCTGGTGCCGGAGCTGATTCACGCTGTCGAGGATATGTCGGCCAGCCGCACCGGTGCGCTCATCGTTCTGGAAGGGTATGACTCGCTGGAGGAGATCATCAAAAGCGGCGTTACCAGTGGGGGGCGGGTGACCAATGAACTGCTGCAATCCATTTTTTACTCCGGCACGCCGCTGCACGATGGGGCGGTTATCGTTCGGGGGGAACAAATCGTGGCGGCCGGCTGCGTCCTGCCGCTCACGCAGCAGTCGCTCAATGCGGAGAAACGGCTGGGGACGCGCCACCGGGCCGCCGTCGGCATCAGCGAAACCAGCGACGCTCTCATCATCATCGTCAGCGAGGAAACCGGGCATATCGGCGTGGCCCAGCATGGCCAGCTCGACCGCCCCCTCAACCCGCTTGAAATTCGTGATCGTCTGGTCGATTTTTACGACCCGGAGAGTAGTACGGCCCCAACCCTGTCTCTGGGGGGACTCATCTTGCAGGTATTTCGCCAATTTTGGTCGCCCCGTTCCCTGCTCAACCCCCGGCGGCTGCTGTCGAATCTGGGTCTTCTGCTCATCTCGCTGATGTTGGCTCTGGTCGTCTGGTCCTTCGTCATCGAGCAGACCAATCCCCTACGTCAGGAGCGCATCGACAACATTCCCCTGCGCGTCGAGAATATTCCCCCCAACACCCGGCTCATCCCCACGCCGCCGCCCACGATCTCAGCCGTCATCCAGACCACCGAAGGCATTTTGCCGACCCTCGGCCCCCGCAGCTTTCAGGCTGTGGTCATCCTCGAAAATCCTGAACCGGGGCTGCATCGCCTGCCGGTTCAGGTCAACTCCAGCGAGGTTCAGGCCCTCGTGTTGAGCGTCGAGCCGGCTGCCCTCGACTTCGAGCTGGCCCCGATCATCAGCACAACGTTGCCGGTGAAGGTCAACATCCCCAACCCCGAAAACGTGCCGGCAGCTTATGAATTGGTCGGGACACCCATTGCCAGCCCGGATGAGGTGCAGGCCATCGGTCCGGCCCCCCTCCTGGAGACCGTAACGGAGGTACAAGCGGTCATCTCTGTGGCCAATGCCACCACCTCGGTCATCGAAACCCGGCCCCTCCGGGCACTGGATGAAATGGGGCAGGAAGTGACCGGCGTCACCCTCGAACCGGCCCAGGCCCAGGTCAACCTGATTGTCCGCCGTCGCCTCAATGCCAGGGATGTCAGCGTCAATGTGGTGACAAATGGGACGGTGCCGGATGGCTACGAAATTGACGGCATCAGCGTGACCCCGACGACCGTCACCCTGCAAGGCGGCTTTGACCGCCTCTCTGAAATGGGCAACTTCATCAACACCCTGCCCATCGACGTGAGCCAAACGACCAGTGACCTGACCGTGCAGATACCACTTGATCTACCGGTTGGGATCCAGGCTTTGGATAGTAATGGTAATATCGCCAACTCCGTGCGGGTATCCATTCAGATCGAGCCTCGACAAGGCAGCTTAACCGTCAATCGCTCCGTCGAGTTAATCACAGAGACGGAGAGCAGCACGATCACAATTTCTCCGCCCCGCCTCACTTTGTTGATCGAAGGTCCTTTGCCTATTTTGAATGAAATCGAAGCCAACCCCGACCTGGTACAGGTCTTCGTCGATGTTAACGAAACACGCCGGGGCCGGAGCATCGATCTCATTCCGGAAATTATTGCCCCAGAGGAGGTGAACATTGATATCATCCCTCCCTCGGTTCTGGTCACCACCCGTTAAGGCCAATCTTTTCCTTGCATCACCCCCTGTAATTGTTGTATAATAAATTCAAGAAAATAAATCACCGCACGATAGAAACCTTATTCTTGGCTGATTCGCCTCAGCAGCCGGTTTAATGTAATTGCACCTTGTTTCCCCAGTAAGCATATCCTCTCAAGTATAAATTATAGGCGATTTTCCTTGCCCAAATTCCTGGCGTCAGGATAAAGTTAAAACTCGTAATTTCTGTCAGTTCATTAAGTGGACGCGGTTGACAGAGCAATCATTTAGGGTTGCTTTGCGAAGTCCTGAAGTACCAGTACGTCACGAAAGCATGCCGCTCTCCTTGAACGGGGGGTGTACTGAGTCTAGCCACAGGGAGAATCATTTGTTTATCTTCAAAAAAACAGCCTATCTAATCATCGCTGGTTCCATTAGCGTTATGTTATTTTTGTTTTGGTCATCCCGCACCACGGCCCAAATCGGCACCATTGACGACTTTACGTTTCTTATCCCCTTCAAATCCGATTCCCTGCTGATCCAATTCAGGGCCGGTAACAATCTGGTCGCACAGGCTGATGAGGTCAGCTTACAAACCATTATCTCCATTCCGGTCAATCGGGCCGGGACGATTATCTATTATGATCAATGGGAGGATGGTTACGAAACCGACCTGACTCTGCCGACCCAAACCACGACTCTGGTCTGGGGGGATGGTAATCTGGATAACGGCATCGCTCCTACTATTCGGGATCAAGGCGGGGGCGACTCTCTCAACAATGATGATGTCATCGTCTTGGAAAATCGTGTCTTTCTGCCGGGGGACGTGCGGGATCCGGCAACGTTTTATTTCGATGGGGGAGATGCTCTGACGGCGCAAGGGGGGTCGATTGCCGTGACCGAAGTTGTCTGGCCCCTCATCGGCGACACCGGCCTGCCCGGCTCACTCTACACCGATGCCTGGGAGCTTTACCCAACCGGACGCTGGGGCAATAATTATATTATTCCGATTGGCGAGGATTTGGTCGCGCAGCGTTCCGGCTTCCGGCTGGTGGGGATCAATATCCAGGCCGCTCAAGATGGAACCAACGTCACCGTGACCGGCCGGAATGGCACGCTGAAAGAGACCGGTACGCTGAACTTTGGTCAGGAATTGACCTTGATCCAGGGCATCACCGTCGGAGACCGGATCACCGCTACCAAACCGGTTCAGGTGCAACTGTTCACGGCCAATCCCGACGTCGATTATGAACAGCGGGGCTATACGATGGTCCCCCTGGAGGAGTGGGGCACCGATTATCTGGCCCCGCGCAGTGATGATGGCGATTTTTGGCTATACAATCCCCAGACGACACCCCTGACAGTCACGGCGGAAACCCTGACCGGCAGCGATGCCGTTCCCATTCCGGCCGGGCAAACTGTCCGCTATTCCAACACCGGAGCCGGTCTCTCGACAGTCACCGCCGCTCGCTTTACCGCACCGGCCACCTTCTATGGTCTGGTGGCCCTCGATGATAACGAGGATCGAGATTGGGGCTACAGCCTCCAGCCGGTCAATCGCCTAACCCCCCAAACTTTGATCGGTTGGGCCCCGGCCAACAACCAGGTACCGCCCACCGGCCAGGGCAACTACTCTCCGGTTTACGTCACGGCAGTCACGACCACGACGGTTACGGTTGATTACGCCGATACGACACCCGATCTCCAGGTTCTCGTACCACCGCTGGCCCAGGTCAGGATTACTTCGCCGGTTGAAGATATGACCGGGGCCTTTCTCTACACCACAGATGGCACGCCCTTTCTGGCCGTGTGGGGCGAAGAGTCGAATGCGCCGGCGACGCAACCGGGTATCGACGCCGGCGGCAATATCGTGCCGATTTTTTCTCTGGCTCTGCAAAAACGGTTTGAACCCCGCGACACCCTCGATTGTTCAGGGATGATCCGTAATGGTGATGATCTCCGCTTTAACCTGGATTATTTCAACAATGCCGCTTATGGGGGGCCAACCAATGTCACCTTGTTCGATGATCTGCCCCCGGAATTGGAGTACATGCCTGGATCGACCCGCCTGAACGGCGTGCCCGTGCCCGACGGACCGGGGAACCAGCCACCCTTTAGTCCGGCCGGCGGGGGGGTGACTACCCCGGTTGATGAAGGGGCCAGTGGGGGGCTTACCTTCAGGGCGGTCCTCACTAACGCCACCTCATTCATTACGAATGAAGCCCAGGCCATCTCGCCTTTGCTGGGTCAGGCCACGGCCAGGGTGACGGTTCCCTTTGAATTGGACGTGCGGCCCATCTTGCAGATCGACAAAAATTTGATTTCGCCCACGAACAGTCCGGCTACCTGGGGCCAGACGATCACGTTCAGCGTCCGCATCACTAACACCAGCAACCAATTGACAATCAACAAACTTTCACTCCAGGATACCTTTGCCGAAACTGATCTGACCTTTCTACAAGCCAATCCTCCCCCCGACTTGATCGCCGGTGGCCTGTTGACCTGGACCAACCTCATCAGCGATGGCCTCCTACTACCTAACGAAACTGTCGATTTGACCACGGCCTTTCGGGTCAACCCAGGCTCGACGTCGCTCTCCAAAATCACCAACCTGGCTACTTTTAACAATGTGGCCATTGGTGGCGGGGAAAGCTTGATTATCTGTAGCGATGCCACCGAAGTGGAAATCGTCGGGCCTACACCGACACCGACTGCAACCCCCTCTTCTACCGCAACTCCCACATCTACTTCAACCCCCACGCCCTCCCCAACCTATTCACCCACTCCAACCACTCCCTCAACCACAACTACACCGCCCTCCTCAGCCACCCCGACACCACCGACCACCCTGACCGCCACGCCAACCGCTACCCCCGTTCCTTCTATCACAATCACAACCACAATCACAACCACACCACCCCTGCCCATTAATCTCCTCCCGGAAACGGGCGCTAAAGAGCAGACATTCTGGTGTGTGCCGTTTATGCTGTTTATAGGATTATTGATTGGCTTCTACAGCCTCAGCAAGGGGTAGCGGAGAGGTCGGGAGTGAGCAGTTCCCTACGAGGGGTAGCGAAAAACTAAAGAGGCTAATAAATATTCTAACACTTCGCGGGGATTGGGAGATTGGGGGCTGGACATTTAATAAAATCTCCGAATCCCCTAATCCCCGCGATCTTTTGTTATCCTCTACTCATCCGGCGTTGTATCCAGCGATGAGGGCCGCACGCCGAGCGTGACCTCGACCTGTTTTTCCTGACCATCATTGTCGATGATGTCCAACGTGACCGTGTCGCCGGGGTCGGTTTCGGCGACCAGGTAGGTAATGAGGTCGTCGATGCCGCCCAACGGCGTGCCGTCGATAGCGGTGATGATTTCGCCGCCGAAGCGGAAACCTTCATCCTGCGGCTCTAAATCCTCACTACGCCCTTGCAGGCCCGCTTCCTCCGCCGGGCCATCCTCCATCACCTGAGAGATGACGGCCCCTCGTGTGTCTTCGGGCAAATCGCGGGCCTCGATCAGCTCCGACGTCACCGTACCGCCGCTAATGCCCAGCCAGGCGTACTCCACCTCGCCCCCCTCGATCAGGGTGGGGATGACCTCTTTGGCGATGTTGACCGGCACGGCAAAACCAATCCCGGAGCTACCGCCACTCTGGCTGATGATTTGGGTGTTGATGCCCAACACTTCCCCTTCGATGTTGAGCAGCGGTCCCCCGGAGTTGCCGGGGTTGATTGGGGCGTCAGTCTGGATCACTTCGGGAATAGAGAAACCGGCGTTCCCACCCCGGATGAGCCGCCCCACGCCGCTGATGATGCCGCTGGTCATCGTAAAGTCCTGCCCGAAGGGGTTGCCCAGGGCGATGGCGATCTGGCCCACTTGCAGATCATCACTTTCCCCCAGAGCAATCGGTTGGAGGACACCTGCCGGGGCATCTATCTTGATGACCGCCAGATCAGAGTCGGGGTCGGTACCGATGATTTCGGCCTCGTAGGCCGTGTCATCAGCAAAGGTCACCTCGATGTCGGTCGCCCCTTCGACGACGTGGTTATTGGTGACGATGTGGCCCTGCTCATCCCAGACGAAGCCGGAGCCGCTGCCCCGATTGAAGAAATTTTCGGGCAGGTCATCCGGGCCAAACTCGTGGGGCATCTCAGGCCCCTCCTCATCCCCTTCTTCATCATCCTCGTCCGGGTCTTCAAAAAAGCGCCGGAAATCTCGCACCGTATCTTCATCAAATTCGCGGGTAATCCGAATGTTGACCACCGACGGTAGCGTTTGCTGATAGGTGTCGATCAAGGCTTGCTCATAAGCCGCGACCAGCGCCGGGCCATCTGCCTGAGCCTGCGGTTGGGGGGCAGCCTGGACGCTTTCGGTCGGGGCGCTGGAGAGAACCCCGCCGACCATAATACCCAGCGTCAGCACGATGGCCGTAAAAATGCCGGCCCCGGCCGCGATCATTAATGATTTTTGATATTTTTTCATAATACCATCCTCTAATTGCATGAAATTTGTCCTTGTAATAGCAATGTAGCAATCGTAGATGAAAATAGGTTTAGACGCAACTTAGAGCCAGGTGAAAAAACGTGAAACGTGAAACATAAAATCAGTAAAGCGCAACCGCACCCTTCGATACGCCTTCGTTTCACTCCGGCTACTCAGGATGCTGAAGTCTACTGAAAATAGAGGCACGAGCCAAAACGTTTACGTTTTTCGTTTTACGCTTTACGAATGTTTGGTATTTGTCAGCCATCCCTTATATAATACCAAAAATCACAATCATCATTTGAGGCTCCATGACAGCGCAGGAAAAATCGACAAGAGAACTTCAGGCTGAGTTAAACGCCGCTCAGGAAAGGATTGCCGCGTTAGAAGCGGAAAACAAGCAGTTGACCGAGGAGCTGACTTGGCTCAAAAAAAAGGGGGCAGCCGGCAAAATTGGTAACATCTCTTATGAGACCATCGTCAATGTTACCGCCGAAGGGTTTTGGCTGCTGAATCCGGAGCTAAAGACGGCCTACGTCAATCAATCACTGTGTCAAATGTTGGGCTACACCGCCCCGGAGATGATGGGGCGTTCCCCGCTCGATTTTGTGGACGACACCAACCGTCCTATTTTTGAGAAACAGTTGGGCAGCGTTAGCGAAACCAATCATCGTACCTACCAGATTGCGCTTCAGCAGAGAGATGGGGGGAAGGTTCCTACAATTTTCAATGCGACGACGCTGGTGGATAGCGCGGGACAGGTGGTGGGGGCCTTTGCTTTCGTGACTGATATTACCCCCCTGAAAAAAATGGAGCGAGCCTTGCGCCGCAGCGAGCGCAAGCTGGACAATATCTTATGGGCCATAATGAACGGCGTGGTCGTGGTTGATCTGGAGGGGCAGATTACCTATGCCAATCAGAGCGCCGAACGGATTCTGAGGCTGCGTCGGGATAAAATTCTGGAGCGGTATTTCAGCGAGCGGGAATGGCAACAGATTGACGAGCAAGGGCAGCCGTTACCCGCCGAGAAGCTACCCCTGACCATTGCCCTGACCCGGCAGCAGGAGGTCCGGTATTTAGAACACGGCATCATCGACCCGGAGGGCCGGTACATATGGCTGGCCGTCAACGCCGCACCCCTGTTCGATGACAATGAGCAACTGTACGGAGCCGTGGCCAGTTTCCAGGACATCACCGAGCGACAGCAGGTCGAGCGGGTTATCCAGGAAGCGAAGACGGCTCTGGAAAAACGGGTCACCGAGTTATCGACCCTCAACCATATCGGCCAGACCGTAGCCACGGTCACCGACCTGTCTACGGCTCTGGACGAGGTGGCTCAACAGATTACCTACCTGTTCGATGTGCAGGGGGTAAGCATTGGACTATTTGACGAGACGCAGTCCGAGATCACCGTGGTTACAGAGTATGCCCAGGATGCCGCCGATTTTGCCAAAACGTCCTTGATGGGCCAGATATTTCTCATAGCCGACTATGTACCGGCCCAGAAAGCGCTCAAGGACCGCCGAACGATTATCTATACCCGTCCTCAAGGAGAGACTCTGGCCAGTGAGTTTCGACAGATTCTCGTCGCTCGCCACGTCGCCTCGCTGGTGATGGTTCCGCTCCTGGTGCGGGGCGACGCCATCGGCTTGATCGGTCTTTTCATCGAGCAGCCGGAACGACAATTTAGCCAGAATGAGATACGGTTGGCCGAGACGATTGCCGGACAGATTGCCGGAGCCATCGAGAATGTGCGCCTGTTCGAGGAGGAGCAGCGCCAGCGGCGGGTCGCGGAGAGTCTGCGGGAGGTGGCCGTCATCCTCAACAGCAGCCTCCATCTCGATGTGATTGTGGCCCGTATTTTGAAGCAGTTGGCCCACGTAATCAGCTATGAAGGGGGCGCGGTGTTTCTCCGGGAGGCGGAGCAGTTGGTCATCTCCGACGCTGTGGGCAAGGCCGGCCATGCTAAAATAGGCCGGACGGTTGCCCTGAACAGTAAAAATCCGGCGGCTCGCGTTTTTGCCCACAACAAACTGTTGATTATCAATGACGGCGACCGGGAACCCCATTGGCCCCCCTGGCCGGAGGCGGGTGATTTCCAATCCTGGATGGGCGCGCCCCTCTCTACGTGGGGGAAAGTTTTCGGGGTGTTGACGGTGGACAGTACCGAGAAGAACGCTTTTAGCCGGGAGGATGCCACGATTCTGGAAACCTTTGCCGGTCAGGCCGCTCTGGCCATCGAAAATGCCCACCGCTTCGAGGCCGAGCGACGAGCGTTGGAGCAGGCCGAAACGCTCTACAATGCTGCGCTGGCCCTGAGCGCCACGATGGACCTGGATCAGGTGTTGGAGACGATCCTGACGGAGTTGCAACGGGTGGTTCCCTACGACAGCGCCTCGGTGCAAGTTTTGACCGACGAGGGCTTTGAGGTGGTCAGCGGACGCGGTTTTGACAACCTGGCCGACTTGATCGGCACCACGTATGATCCCTCCCGGAACCCTCTGGAGCGGATCATTCTGGAAGCCGGGCAGCCGGTCATCGTTGAGGATGTCCGCGACTTTGATGAATTTCAGCCATTCTGGAGTGATGGGGTGCGGGCCTGGCTGGCGGTTCCCCTCCTGTTTGGAGACCGCGTGGTCGGCAAGCTGGGGATTGACAAAGGCAACGTTGGCTTTTTTACCCAGCCGCACGCGGAGTGGGCCATGGCCTTTGCCGCCCAGGCGGCCATCGCCCTGGAGAATGCCCGCTTTTTGCGGGAAACGCAGCGGGCCAGAGAGGCAGCCGAGGCGGCCAACTATGCCAAAAGCGAGTTTTTGGCCACGATGAGCCACGAACTCCGCACGCCGCTGAACGGTATTTTGGGGTACGCCCAAATTTTGGGCCGGGATACGACCCTCAGTCCCAAACAGAAAGAGGCGGTCAACATCATCCACACCAGCGGCGATCATCTGCTGTTGCTCATCAATGATATTCTGGATGTGGCCAAAATCGAGGCCGGGAAGCTGGAGTTGCGGCCCAGTGAGGTCAACCTGCCCCACTTTCTCGACATCATTGCCGATATTATCGAAGTCCGGGCCAGGGAAAAGGGGCTGCTGTTTATCTATGAGACGCCGCCCACGCTGCCGACGTGGGTGATGGTCGATGAGAAGCGACTGCGGCAGGTATTACTCAACCTGTTGAGCAACGCCGTCAAATTTACCCAACGGGGTCAGGTTAGCTTTAAGATTGCCTATCATCACCAAAAAATCCGTTTCCATATCGAAGATACCGGTCGCGGTATTCCGACCGATCATAGAGAGGAAATCTTTACGCCCTTCCACCAACTGCGGCAAATAGGGGATGTCACCGAGGGAACCGGCCTGGGGTTGACCATCAGCCAACAGATTGCCCGGATGATGGACAGCGAAATCAAGGTGGAAAGCAAGGAGGGACAAGGAAGCGTTTTCTGGTTCGATCTCCATCTACCACCCACCGCCGGTCAGCCTGACCCGTACCAGACGGAAGCCGGGCATATCGCCGGCTACCACCATCCCCGCGAACCCCTCAAAATTTTGATTATCGACGATAAGCTGACTAACCGGCTGATGCTGTCCCATATGCTCAGTTCGCTCGGCTTTGAGGTGGCCGAGGCGATCAATGGGGAGGATGGCCTCGCCAAGGCCATTGCCTTCGAGCCGGACCTGATTTTGATCGACCTGATTATGCCCATCCTGGATGGGTTTGAGGCCACCCGCCGGATTCGCCAGACACCAACCATCCGGGAGGCCATCATCATTGCCATTTCCGCCAGCGCGGCCGGCCCGGTTCGGGAGAATAGCCTGGCCGCCGGCTGTGACGATTATCTGCCCAAGCCGGTCAATTTCGACAGCCTGTTGGCTAAAATCGGCCTCTTTCTGGGCGTCGAATGGATTTACCCCGAAGAGCCGGTTCCCCCTCTCGCCGCCGACGACCAGCCCTTCCTTATCCCGCCGCAAGACCTCCTCGAACAGATCAACGCCCTGGTTTTGATTGGGGCCATCCGGGATTTACAGGATTTTTTGAAGCGGATGGCCCATGAACAGCCTGAACTGACCCCCTTTGCCACCAAAATCAATGGGATGGCCGATGCCTTCCAACTGAATGAGATTCAAGCCTTGGTCCAACAATATTTAGGAGAGTAACCAATGGATTTGCCTCAAACCGACCGGGCGGCTGTTCTCATTGTTGATGACAGCCCAACGAACCTGAGAGTGTTAGTCGATGCCCTGGAGTCGGCCCAGTTTCAGACCCTCATCGCCACCGATGGGCAGATGGCTCTGCGCCAGACCGAGCGATTTGTGCCGGATTTGATTTTGCTCGATGTGTTGATGCCGGGTCTGGATGGCTTTGAAACCTGCCGCCGTTTCAAAGCGAACCCGCTGACCCACCACGTGCCGATCATTTTTATGACCGCCCTTTCCGACACGGCCAGCAAAATGACAGGCTTCGAGGCCGGCGCGGTCGATTTCATTACCAAACCGTTTGAACACCAGGAGGTATTGGCCCGCGTCACTACCCACCTCACCCTGCGCCGTTTACAGCAGGCTCTCGAAGAGAAAAATCGCCAGCTCGAGCAAAAAAATAACGAATTGCAGGAGGCTTTGGCCAAGGTCAAGACCCTGCGCGGGCTGCTGCCTATCTGTGCCAACTGTAAAAAAATTCGGGATGACGACGGCTACTGGCAGCAGGTCGAAGTGTACATCGAGCGCCATTCCGAGGCCGAATTTAGCCACGGCATGTGCCCTGCTTGCTTGCAGACGCTCTATCCCGATTTGTATGGAGATAAATAGCGGGAATCGTATCTATTCA
>CAZWZZ010000026.1:8317-18990 GCA_964638395.1 uncultured Caldilineaceae bacterium | reverse complement strand
TGAGCGGGGAACTCCCAACTGAAGGTTTTCGTCTAAAAAACGTATATACTATGATTCGGGCTATAAGCCTGGTATAGACTTGAGTTTGTCGCCAAAAAGGATTATTATTGGGAAAATTTTAAGAATTGACTCAAGTTGGAGTATTATACCTATTCGAGCTTAAATAGCGAACGTGCCGATAGTTATGGAGTCGCTAATTTTTTGGAGGAGTTTCGGTTTTTATGGCTAATTCATCTGCATTCAATTCGGATGCTTCGTCGCAGCCCAGCCGTCAACTACAATTGGTCGTGCATGCCGGCCCTCTGGCCGGTAAAGGCTTTCCCATCACCAAAGAGATGTTGACGTTTGGCCGCGACCCGGACAATGACATCACGGTTGATGATACCCAGGTCTCGCGCCATCACGCCCGCCTGTTGATTCAGGGGGATGAGATCATCATCGAAGATTTGGGCAGCACCAATGGCACGAAGGTCAACGGCAAGCCCATTTCCGGGAAACAGGTGTTACAACCGGCGGATATCATCAGCATCGGGGCCTCGGTGTTTGGGGTCAAGGGCTTTGCCGCGCCCAGTACCGTGGGCTTGACCCAACTGTCGTCGGCCCCACCCGACTTTCCGGGGGCGGCGGCCTCATCCCCGGCGGGCGGCCAACAACCCAAGCCACCATCATCCCCGGCCCCGGTGGCCTCGCCGACCGGTGGTTCCCCAGGCAGCCCGTCCCGGCTGACTTTTCTGGCTATCGGGGGGATTGCCGCGTTTATCGTCATCGTGTTGATTATCGCCGGAGTGACGGCCTATCTCTTCAGCCAAAACCAGCCGACGACCGCCGATATTCCGACGGTGGTCATCACCGCCCCGACCAACAACGCCGAAGTGCCAGTCGATGCCCCGGTCACGGTGCAGGCCACAGGCTCCGACCCGGTCGGGGTCAAACGCATGGAGTTATGGGTGCGGGGGGCGAAAACCAGCGAGGCGGTCAGCCCCGCCGCGCAGGGGCAGCCCACGCTGACGGCTTCGTTCCAATGGACGCCGGAAGCGCCCGGAACTTACACCCTCGAAGTGCGGGCCTACAACCAACGGGATGTGGTCAGCGCCCCGACGACCGTGACCGTCAACGTCGTCGCTGAAAATGGGGACAGCGGAGGGACACCGTCGGGAGAGGAGACGACCACCCCGGAACCGGTGGAGACGCTGCCCGGCAGCCCCTCGCTGACGACAAAGACCGATCTGAATGTGCGGGGCGGTCCCGGTATCGAGTATGACCTGCTGGGGCTGCTGCCGACCAATTCGGAAGCGGAAATTATTGGCCGGGACCAGAACCGGCAATGGTGGCAGATTCGCTTCACGCCGGCCTCGGATGAACGGGGCTGGGTGGCGGCTGATCCGGCCTTCTCGACGGCGGTCAATGTCGAAAGTGTGCCGGTGGCCCAACCCCCACCCACGCCAACGGGCACACCGACGGCCACGACGGTTCCCCCCACAGAGACAGCGACGCCCACCCCGACGGTTCCGGCGGCCACGGCGACGGAAGCCCCGCCGACCGACACCCCCACCCCCGAAGTCAGCCCGACCCCGACCGAGGAACCAACCGGTATCGAGTTCGAGGTCTCGCCGACCAGCATCCAGGGGGGGGATTGCGTCACAGTATCCTGGAATGTGAGCGGCGTCAAAGAAGTGTATGTCGATGATCTGCCGGTGGGCGGCGAAGGGAGCTTCCAGGATTGCCCAAACAATACCACGACCTACCGGCTGCGGGTCGTCAACCAGGATAACAGCCAGGAAACACAGGAGATTCAGGTTGAGGTAACCAATCCGGTCTCGGTCAAATCGAGTGGAACGTTGGAGATGGAGCCGGGCGATACGCTGGATATCGACGATGGGGATATTCCCGGCGATGATTTCGTCTGGGATGTCGATGATGATGATGGCTCCCTGGAGACTCAGGATGATGTGGAGATTGCGCCGTTGCCCAGTGTTGGCTCGCTGAACAGCATCTCCCGCTCTCAATGTTTGTCGGCTAACTACGGAGTTTACTCGTTCCTCGACGGCTCTGAGTCTCCGTCCGACCCGAATAATTCTATCATCGATGGTCGGGCTGTCTGCTTCAAGACCAACAAGGGACGCATCGGCAAGCTCCGCATCCCGCAATATGACGATCCGGACGAACTGTTGATTGAATGGTTGACCTGGCAATAAACGCCGAAGTTGACAATTGTATGAAATGTTTGTTAATATAATCACTTGGGCTTAAGTGATGGGCCTGCATCCCCTATCTGTAAATAACTCTTTAGGAAGGTGAAATAGTTAATGTATGATGAAGAGCCAACAATGATGGGACAAAATCGCCCCTCGGCCAACTTGGTTATTCGACAAGGAACCCAGGCCGGGATGAGCTTCCCCATCTTAGGCAATCAGGCGATCATTGGTCGGGAAGAAGGGGTTGATATAGTCTTGCAAGACCCCGAATCCTCTCGGCGTCATACCCGAATCAGTTGGCAGGCGGGCCAATTTGTTATCGAAGATTTGGGCAGTACCAACGGAACATTTATCAACGGCGTCCAAATCACCTCGCCCCAACTCCTCAACCCCGGCGACAGCATTGGTATCGGTCAAACCGTTCTCGTCTTTCAAGCGGTCGGGGGACAGGCCACGGAGGCGTTACAGGGGGCGCTCCCGCAGCAGCAGGCCACGCCGGCCTATAATCCTGGTTCCCCAGCCGCTTCCGGCCAGGAGGGCGGTTTTCTCAACAATAAGACGACTCAATACGTTTTGTATGGGTGTGGCTGTTTATTGCTGCTCTGCATCTGTAGCCTGTTGAGTGTGGCCGGGTGGGCCTTGCTCTTTCCCCAAATTTTCGAAGATGTGACCGGTATTCCGATTTCCTGGTCTACGGTCGAAATTTTGCTCAATGTGGCTTGATTAAGTTAAACAAAAAAGGCCGACGTCACGTCGGCCTTTTTTATAAATCGCGAGGGTTATCCAACGGTAAGATGACCTCAAATGCAGTGCCCTGACCCTCCCGGCTAGAGACGTTGATCTGTCCATTGTGCCGTTCGACAATCGTATGAACCGAATACAAGCCCAAGCCGAGTGCCTTGCTATTTAACTTGGTGGTGAAGAATGGCCGAAAAATCTGGTCGAAATCTTTGTCGGCGATGCCCACCCCATTGTCAGACACAATAACCTTTACCTCTCGCTCAGACACCGCTTGGGTGGTGATGGTCACAGTTGGCCTCTCTTGATGGTCCAGCAGGGCATCGCGGGCGTTGAGTAAAAGGTTCATCCAGACCAGTTTGAGATGGCTGGTACTGGCCGAGATGCCAGGTTGAACCTCATAATTTTTGACGATGTCGATCCCAGATTTTTTCAGGGAGCGTAAAACCAAGCCCAAAGCCCCCTCGATGGTATCAACGAGGCTGGTTTGCACAAAGAAATAAGTTTCCTGATTAGAAAATTCGAGTAAGTTTTGAACGATATTTTGGATACGCTCGCCGGCTTTGAAGATGCCGGTGGCCAGGTCGTGCAGTTCGGTGTGGGGAGAGACCTCCAGCAGCAATAGTTGGCTATTGGCCATGGCAATAGTTAACGGGTTGTTGATTTGGTGGGCGATGCTACCGGCCAACTGCCCCACGGCGGCCAGATTGGCCGAACGAAAAAGAGAGGCCTGCCAGCGGCGGCGTTCGGAGACATCCTGAGCAAAAATAACCACCTGCTCGATTTGACCGAGGCGGTTGCGGATCGGATAAATACGAAACTCTCGATCTTTGAGATGCGGTTCGGTTTCTTGCTCCGAGGATATCCAGGTTGTTTCGTGGCCCGTTTCCAGGGCTTCAGTGATAGAATTGAGCAACCCCGGCGCAGACACACTCCAGGCCAGCGAAGTATATGGCTGGTCAATCAGTTGCTCCGGACGATAGCCCTGTCGTTCAGCTTCGACGCGGTTGAGGCTGTTGATGGTCAGGTCTTTGTTGAGAATGTAAAGACCATCGCTGATGCCATCGAATAGCACTTGAAGCGTGTTGCGACTTTGTAGAATCTGCTCCCGACTCTGGGCCAGGTCGATGTAGGCCGAGGCCAAATCCTGAAAAAGTCGAGCATTTTCAATGGCTGTAGCCGCCTGTTCGCAAAAAACAGACAGCCAGCGCACCTGGTTCGAGGAAAACGCATCGATGTCTTCGCTACCCAGCGCAAATACGCCGATGAGTTTGTCGGCGGAGATCAACGGAAAGGCCAGGATAAAACGGAGCGATTGCCGCTGCCATTCGGGGGCCTTTGTACCTTTGAGGCAAACCATTTCCAATGTCCGGGCCGCTTCCTGGGCTGAAGCAAACATCAATTTGTTTTCCTCCACGCTCTCTTCAAGCGGCGATTTGGCCGTCACACAATGTCCCTCGTTCAGTTGACTATGTTGGTCGGCTAAATATAGCTTGGCCAGAGAGGGGCGGGCTAAACTATCGGCCTTTTGCAGGACAATCCGCAGAACCTCATCCAGTTGTAGCGTGTTGTTGATCTCGCGGCTGGCATCCCGCAAAATGGCCAATTCGTGGGTCACCGGCTGGCGGGCCGGTTGGGAAAGCGCCGAGTCGTCGGGCGCATCCGGCTGAAGCACACGCTGAATTTTCCAGGATAATTCGGCCGGCTCAATGGGATGCAGCAGATAATCGGCGGCTCCTTGATGAAGCATATCAACCGCCCGGCCTCGCTCCTCCAGCTCGGCCAAGAGAATGATTTCGGTTTCCGGGGAAATCGTCTGGAGTGTTTCAAAAAAAGGGGTGGACTGCGACAGTTTCTCGACCAGGGAGACATCGATGAGCAAGAGGGCGTTGACCCATTGGGCTAATTGTGTCAGCAGGGGGATTTTAGGCTGCCACATATTGATTTTAAAGGGGCCGTAGTTGGTTCCTTGCTTGATAATAGGTTTTAGATCGCTTCCGTACCTGGAAGCCACTAAAATTGTTTCTGTTTTCATTGGGGATTCCTAAAATTTTTGGCTCAATGATTACTATACCACCACCTGGAATATACTCAAAGTTGATTATCAGTAGAGGATGCTCCCCACAAAATAAACACACCCGTAACTTGGCGAAAGGTTAAGATGTTGGTACTATTGGCTATAGACGGCCAAAATGTTATCTTTTATACAAACGCTCAGGATCAATAATTATGCTATCACCCTTGCAACGCCCCACAAAAGAAGTCGATGTTGAATTTCTCATTTTTGTGCAACGGTATGCCACCGATTTGTTGAAGTGGGATATCCTCTCTTTCTTTGCTCATCACCCTGATTTTTGCGCGACGATTCCAGAATTGGCCCACCAGATTGGCCGTAGCGCCCATTCGATTTTGCCGGACGTCGGTGATTTAACGATTTTGGGCATTCTGGAACAGGTGACAACCGGCAACCATCATTTTAAGTATCGCTTGACGACGGCCCCCACCTTGCGAAAAATGACCCTCAAATTTGCCGATCAACTTACCCCCCATCACAACGTTTGACTTTGTAGGGTTCAGCGAGACGCTGGGGGCGACCCCGTAAAACGTGAAACGTAATGCGTAAAATTTGCTAACGTTTCACGTTTTTCCTTTTACAAGTTTGGCTTATCTTATCTTATGTTTAATTGTGTTCTCTCCTGAAACGTGGTAAAATTGAACGCGCCGATTTAATGTGATAGAGCTATCCGAAAGGACACGTCAGCGTTATGGAAATTACCTGGTATGGGCATGCCTGCTTTCGACTGAGGGGGCGTCAGGGAACGGTGATTACCGATCCCTACGATAAAACGTTGGGGTTGTCGCTGCCTAACCTTAAAGCGGACATCATCACCATCAGCCACGACTCGCCCCACCATAACTATATCAAAGGCGTTAAAGGGGATTTCAAAGTCGTTGACAGGCCCGGTGAGTATGAAATTAGTGATATATTTATCACCGGCATTTACATGCCCGCCTCGAAAACGGAGGCGAAAAAATCTACGTCTGTCAAAAACAATATCTTCGTTATCGACATAGATGATATAACCATTTGCCACCTCGGTGATCTCAATCACGTTCCCACTCAGGATCAAGTCGAGGATATGGGCAATATTGACGTTTTGCTCATCCCGGTGGGAGGGCAACAGGCGCTCAATGCCGCCCAGGCCGCCGAAGTTATCAGTTTGATTGAACCCTACTTCGTCGTGCCGATGCATTATAGCCTGCCAAATCTGAAACTAACCTTCGAACCGGTCGGCAAATTCCTGAAAGAGATGGGCATCGCCAAAGAGGAGACCGAGGATAGCCTCAAGGTCACGAAAAGCAGCCTACCCGATGAAACCCAGGTTGTCGTCTTAGCCTCAAAGGGATAATCACATGGATAATAGCGAGATGAGCGAACCTGTTGTCAAGGATGAGCAACCACTGCCCCCGGCCCCTGACAGTGAGGGGATCGGGACGGTCTGGAAAATTGTAGTGGCCATCGTCGCCGTGGGCGTCATTGCCTATTTTGCTTACTCTTTTATTCCAACCAATCAGCCCGGCGACCAATCGCAATCGCAATCGCAACCGCAAGCCCAATCTGCTGAAAATAATATTAGCGGTGCCTCCGCCGAAGAATTATTTCAACAGGGCAACGCTTTTGTCGAAGCGGGCCAACTGCAACAGGCAGCCACGGCCTACCAACAGGCGGTCGAGATGGACCCGGCGTATCAGGCGGCCTATGCCAATTTAGGCGTCGTCTATTACCAGTTGGAGCAGCTTGATCTGGCCGCCCAACAGTATGAAAAGGCGCTTGAGATCAACCCGGATGATGGCGACGTCGCCTACAACCTGGGGGCACTACGTTTGCAACAGGCCCTCAGCGGCGGCGGGCAGCCGGACGAAGAGTTATTAAACCAGGCCATCGACCAACTGGAAACCGCGTTGGAATTGTCACCAAACCTGGCCGAACCCCACTTTACCCTGGGCGTGGCCTACGCTACCCTGAACCGTCGCGACGAGGCCATCGCCGCCTTTGAACAATTCCTCGAAAAAGACAGCGGCCAGGATGCCCGGGCCAGTCAAGAAGCGGAACGGTATCTGGAGACCTTAAAAGCTCAATAGTCTAATCCGGGGAACTGTCCTCAACGCTGCGTGACGTTTCCCGGCTCGAACCCATTTATTCCCCTATTTTGGTTTGACCCCGAATCCTTTTGCCCATTTAAGAGACTTAAATAGTAAGTGCAGCGTTTTTTTTACCAAATACGGCGGATGCCACCCGTTAAATTGTTATGCCTACGCACAAATTTTTTGTCACCATCCTCATCCTCTCTCTCTCCGGGCTACTTTTTTTGAGTGGCTTAACCGTGGTTGCCTCGGCTCAAGAACCCGCCCCTTTTGAGATCAGCGTCATCCCCCAGGCTGACCAGGCCGTCGCCGGGGAGCCGTTTACTTATACGGTTACAATCACTAATGTTGGTGAAACATTAGTGGATACCACAGTTATTACTGTTGATGTTCCTGAGGGAACGAATTTTGTCAACACCCGCCATTTGAGTGAAAAATGGTATGGGGGAAATGCCCTTCCTGACCCAGACATAGAAATTGAAGAAATTATTTTATATACGGCTGAGACGATTCAAGCTGCTGAAGTTTTTTCTTTTTCAATGATCGTCAACGTTGATGTGGACGTTGAGAACGAAATTGCAATCGAAGATTATGGGATCATCACTGAAAAGGATGGTCTCTCGGCTTCTGGTCCTCCTGTTCAAGTCAAGGTATCATCCCCTACACCCACCTTTACGCCTATTATACCCCCTACTCCAACGTCAACGTATACACCGACCCCATCGCCTACCAATTCAGAAGTTCCTACACCGACCCCTCCACTCAATAGCCGAGAAAATACGGTGACTCCTTCGCCTACTTTACAAAACTTATCTCAAGCTACAGCGAATGAGTGGTCAGGTCAATTTTTTTTGATCGGTGGGGTGAGTTTTATTCTGTTTATTATCGGCATAATTTGGTTTCTAAGAAAAAGATGATTTCATCTGATCTCACCGATGCAAAGAGGGTACATTGATGAATGATAAGAAATTTCAGAATATTATCAAAAACAGATGGCTTAGAGTTAGTCTATCTCTTACGTTAGCCTTCTTCATAGCAATCATTATTTTAGCTTTCCCCGTGTCAATAAAGACGAATTTTTTGGGCGCTAATGATGAATTAATCAATGTTTCCCTTATGGATGTTGAGATTATCCGTGCGGCAAATGGATTAACGATCACTAAATTTGCCGAAAGCGGTTTTGTGGATCAAGGCGGTTTCATTACATACACCCTAAGAGTCGTCAATCAAACGGGCAACTCCCTTGATGGTTTGAGTGTCATTGATGATGTTCCGGCAAATTCAAGCTGCTTTCAATCTGATGATGGCGACGATTCCAATGATGGTGAAATTTTTGATGGTATTGACACCTCCGGAGGGCTTTGGGGTGGGAACCAATCTTCTTGTGATACTGGTTCAGCTACTTGGTTCTACATTAGTATCGGAGGCAACACTTTTGATGATGGAGAAACCGTAGACCTTGTCTATCGCGTTTTTGTAGAAGAACCGCTTCCTGATCAATCCGACATTATTAATGAGGCCACCTATCAAGTTAGCGTTCTTAGCCCTACCACTATCTACAATGATGTTGGTCAAATCCCGGTCAACACAACTGTCAACGCCCCGCTATGGGAAATTACAAAATCACCGACTCCTCAAATTGTCGAGCCAGGCGGGATTATAGTTTATGAGATT
Source organism: uncultured Caldilineaceae bacterium (assembly GCA_964638395.1). Classification (GTDB taxonomy): domain Bacteria; phylum Chloroflexota; class Anaerolineae; order 4572-78; family J111; genus CAZWZZ01. The sequence goes on along the minus strand of CAZWZZ010000026.1, from coordinate 10,237 downwards.
AATGTTGAAAACATTGGTCATTTGACCACAGAAGGCCCTTACACCATCACCGACCAAATTCCGCAGTTCACTACCTTCGTCTCAGCCTCAGACAGCGGCACCTTTGACGGCATCGACGAGGTCACCTGGGTCTTGAGCGATACCCTCGACATCAACGATTTTGACACTGTCTTCTTGACCGTCACCGTCACCAGCCCCTTGACAAACAACCTAGAGATCATCAATGAAGATTACACCGTCACCGGCGGCAACGTCTTTAGCGACGCTGTTGGCGTCGATGTGCCGGTCACCGTCAATTCGCCGGTCACGCTGACCCTGACCAAAGATGATGATCCCGACCCGGTGCAAGCTGGCGAAAACATTTTGTACACGCTTACGATTACCAACGATCCCTCCTCGACCGGACCCGCCGAAGATGTCGTTGTCACCGACACGATCCCGGCGGATACGACTCTGCTCAATGCCGATTTTGTGGGCCTCGTCAACGGCACCGTCATCACCAGCCTGGTCGATGTGACCTGGGTCATTAGCGATCCCATCGCGGTAGGTGACTCGGTCCAGATGAGGATGGAAGTGGCCGTCGATACGCCGCTGCCTAATGGCATACCTATCGAGAATTTCTATGAGGCGTCTACCTCGAACGATTTGACCTTGATCGTTGATCCACTGCCGGTAACGACCACGGTGGTCAGTACGCCCACCCTCAACATCGTCAAAACGGCAGAGCCACAGAATGTCGCAGCGGGCGGCACGCTGACCTACACCATCACCTACTCCAACAGCGGCAACGCCGATGCCACCAATGTGCTGGTGACCGATACGCTGGACAGCCGGGTGATTTACTCGACCAGCACCCCCCTCGGCAGCCACGATGGCAGCCCCACCGGCGGGGATGTCGTTTGGAATGTGAACACCGTAGATGGCGAAGGGGATGAGAGCGGCACAATCCTTGTCACCGTCACTGTCACCGAGCCGCTGCCGGTCAACTCGATGGTGACCAACACCGTCCAAATCGGGGCGGCGGAAGGCGTCACCGCGACTACAACCATCACCACGATGGTCAACAGTGGGCCGGATTTGCAGATCAAGAAGGATGTGACGCCCGATCCGTTTGTCGAAGCCGGCGAGTTATTGACCTACACCTTGACGATTTCCAATATTGGCAACGCCGAAGCCTTAAATACGGTGCTGGAAGACGTCATCCCGCTTGATACCACGTTCGAGGATGGCACGCCCGGCTTCAATCCGGGGACACCCTCTCCGGGCGATCCCATCACCTGGACGGTTGGAACACTGGGTCTCGATACCCCACAGGTTTACACCTTCGTTGTCCGGGTCGATACGCCGCTGCCCAATAACACCGAGATCACGAACACAGCCACGGTGTCCAGCGACCTCAAAGCGGAAACGAGCAATACCGTCACCACGACGGTGACCAGCGCCCCAATTTTGGAGATCACTAAGGCCGGTGAGCCAGAGCCGGTGCAAGCGGGCGGCCTGTTGACCTACACCATTCGCTACACCAACACCGGCAATGCTGACGCCAGTAATGTGCTTATCACCGATACCTTCCCGGCTAACACAGATTACAACAGCGACAGCAGCGAGCCGGATGTCAGTCCGGGCAACGCCGTTACCGGCGGACGACGCTGGAGCGTGCCCACCGTGGCCGGTGAAGGCGGCGGTGGCGTCATCACCCTGACCCTCGATGTGGCTTCCCCTCAAAATGCGGGGACGGAGTTGACCAACGTTGTTGAGATTAGTACGGACGAGCCAAAACCATCCAGCGCTGTCGCTACGGCGACCAACACCATCACCAGTACGCCGGTTCTTGAAATCAAGAAAATCGCCTCGACAGACCGCATCAAGGCCGGAGAGCAGTTGGTCTACACCATCATCTACACCAACACCGGCAATGCC
>CAZWZZ010000026.1:0-8217 GCA_964638395.1 uncultured Caldilineaceae bacterium | reverse complement strand
CAAGGCCGGAGAGCAGTTGGTCTACACCATCATCTACACCAACACCGGCAATGCCGATGCCACCAATGTCACCATTACCGATAGTTATGATGGCGGTTTTGATGACATTGAAGCCTCTGCCCCCGGGTCGGTCATTACCAACCCGCTCTCGGTGCAGGTCACCTGGAGTGACCAGGGGGTTCCGGTCAACGCCCCTATTACGCAACGTACTCAAACGATTACGGTTACGGTGCCCGACACCCTGGCCGAAAACACGGTTTTGACCAACAGTGTGACCATTTCCAGCTTCGATGGGGCTACAGATAGTGATACCATCACCACGACGGTCAGGGCCTTAGAGGCCGACCTGGCCATTCGCAAGGAACGGGTCGGCGATGGGGTTGTTTTCGTGGGCGATCCGATTACCTATACGCTGACCATCACCAATAACGGGCCGGATACGGTCGATGCCCTCATCACCGACACGTTTGGGGGGAATGTGGCGGTAGATAATATTATCAATGGCGACTGCACGTTAGGGAATCCCTTGATCTGCAATCTGACCGATTTCGACGGAACCCAGACCATTACCGTCATTCTGGACACGACAGCGCCCAGCACGGTCACTAACAGCGTCGAAATCAGCCCCACCAACAATGCCCTGGAGACAGATAATACGGACAATACTGATGACGCAGAGGATGTCACCGTGCGCTACCCCGAGGCGGACCTGACCATCACCAAAACTCGTGAGGGAACGGGGGATGTTATCATCGGTAATCCGATCACCTACACCTTGACCATCACCAACAACGGGCCGGATACGGTCGATGCGGTAATCACCGATACGTTCGATAATGCCGAGATCAGCAGCCTCAGCGATCCTGCCTGTAACGCAGGGCCGGGGCCTGATGAGTTCGTCTGTAATCTGACCGATTTTACCGGCACGCGCACGATCACGGTCATTCTGGACACGACGACCTCTGTTTCCGGCACGGTCACGAATAGTGCCGAGATTGTGCCCATCAATGAGGCTCTGGAGACAGATGATACGGACAACTCCAGCGACGGGCCGGATGTCACCGTCCGCTTCCCTCGGGCCGATTTGACGGTCACGAAAACTCGTGAGGGAACGGGTGTGGTCGTCATCGGCGAGTTGGTCACCTATCTCCTGACCATCACCAATAGTGAACAGGATTTGGTTACGGCGATTGTCACCGACACCTTTACCAACGCCACCTTCGACAGTGTCGAGTTTGTCCCACCTAATCCCGGCGCGACGTGTACCTCACCCCCGACCGGGCCGGTGGTCTGTACGATACCCAACTTCGCCGCTGAGACGCAGGGTATTAGAATTAACCTGGATACGGCAACCTCTACCGTCGACTTCGTCACGAATGAGGTTGAGGTGGGATCGACCGCCGAAGTCATTGAGCTTAATCCCGGTGATAATGATGATGTGGGGCCGGATGTGCCGCTGCGCTTACCCCAAGCCGATCTGAGCATTGTGAAGACCCGCGTCGGCACGGGCACGGTCATCATCGATGCGCCGATTACCTATACCTTGACTATCACCAATGCCGGCCCCGACTCCGTGACGGCGATTGTGACGGATACCTTTGAAAATGCCGGTTTCGGGGCTGTCTCCATCGCGCCCCCCTATGCCGGCGCTCCCTGTACACCGGGCGCGGGGCAGGTTGTCTGTAGCCTGGACAACTTTACCGGCTCGACCACGATCACGGTCGTCCTCGATACCGCCACTTCTATCTCCGGTACATTAGTCACCAACACAGCCCGGATTACCCCGACAACTCCCGTCACTCGCGTGATCGACCCGGACCCGGCCAACAACGACAGCAACGGCCCGGACGTAGAGGTTCGTCTACCCCTGGCCGATTTGCGAATCGCCAAAGTCTCGGAGGTGGCGGAGGTGGTCGATGGGGGCCTGATAACCTACACTATCGTCGTCACCAACATCGGCACGGATGCCGTTGATGTTATTCTGACGGACACCTTCGAGACGGCCCTGGCCTCTCTCGAAAGTTGTAGCAATGATTGTAGCGACAATGGGCCGGTGGTGACTTGGAATATCGACAAATTTACCGGGGTGCGAACCTTTGAGTTGATTTTGAAGGCCAGATTTGGTGTCACCGGAACCATGACCAATCAGGTCGATGTCGATTTCGTCCGTTTTGGTCTGGATACGACGCCGGACAACAATAGCGATAGCGAGGATGTGTTCATTCGCTTTGTGCCCAAGCTGGTCTATCTGCCGCTTATCCTTAAGAACTTCTCGGCCGCAACCCCAACCCCAACGCCGACGGCCACACCAACCGGCGATACGCCGACGCCGACCAACACCCCGGATGTGCCGACCGCCGGCGACCTGGAGATCGAAGAGTTTTTCATCACCCCGGCCGATCCCGGCACCTCAGACAATATCGTAGTTACCATCATCCTGCGTAATAATGACACGGTATCAACCGGAGAAGGTTTCTGGACTGATTTTTATGTCAATCCGGTACTCTTGCCCAACGATCCCAGTTTGGGCCGGGATCGCGGTTGGTTCAACCCGACCATCAACAGCTTTAAAGGGATTGCCTGGGCGGTTCCCGCACTCGGCCCCGGCGAGTCGATCAAATTGACCTCCGACGGCTCCGATGGCGGGTTAGCTCCCGCCGGTCGGCAAACCGATTGGGCTGCGCCCCAGTTGCCGCCGGGTAGCTATAAATTCTACGGCTTTGTAGACAGCTTCGATCAAAATGATCCAACCGGCGATACTTATGTTGAAATTGTGGAGAGTAATGAAGACAACAACCTGGCCGGGCCGATCACCGTTGATATTGTTGGAAGTAGCAACGCGGCCCCAGTTTCGACACCGGAGCCGCGAAATATCGAACCACGGCCTGACTTGGGGAATCAGTAGTCAAGTCAATCAATCGAGGGGCTTTTCACGTCTACAGAGGCCGCCTCAGGCAGCGACTCCAGATAATGCTCCGCATCGAGGGCGGCGGCACAGCCGCTGCCGGCGGCGGTGACGGCCTGCCGGTAGCGGCTGTCCTGCACATCGCCACAGGCGAAGACGCCGGGCAGATTGGTGGCGGTGACGTGGCTTTTGTCGGTCGAGGTTAAAATGTAGCCCGTCTTGTCCATCTCGACCTGCTCCCGGAACAGGTCGGTGTTGGGGGTGTGGCCGATGGCGATGAATAGCCCATCGAGGGGTAGCTCTTTTTCGGCCCCGGTGACCACATTCTTGAGGTTGACGCCGCTCACAATTTCAGCGCCCAGGACATCCGTGACGACGGTATCGAGAATGAATTTAATCTTGGGGTTGTTCTGGGCTTTGTCCAACATAATTTTGGAGGCCCGGAAGCCCTGGCGACGATGAATGATGTACACCTTGCTCGCAAAGCGGGTCAAAAAGGTGGCCTCCTCCATCGCGCTGTCGCCGCCGCCGACGACGGCAATCGTTTTGTCCCGGAAGAAGAAGCCGTCACAGGTGGCGCAGGTGCTAACGCCCCGGCCCATCAGGCGGCTTTCATTCTCTAACCCCAGCAGGTTGGCCGAAGCTCCGGTGGAGATGATGACGCTCCGGGCCAGGTATAACTCATCGTCAACCCACACTTGCTTGACCGCTCCGGTCAGATCGACCTGGGTTACATTCTTGGTAATGTATTGAGCGCCGAAGCGTTCCGCCTGCGCCCGAAATTCCATCATCAGCTCCGGCCCCATAATACCCTCTTTGAAGCCGGGATAATTCTCGACCTCGGAGGTGAGCATTAGTTGCCCCCCGGCCTGATACCCCTCGATGACCAACGGCTCCAGGTTGCCCCGCGCCGTATAGATGGCTGCCGTCAAGCCGGCCGGCCCGGAGCCAACGATGATGACGTTGTGAATTTTTCCATCTACCGGTGTCTGTCCATTTACATTCATTGTGTCAAACCTTTCCTAAAAGACTGGTGTAAATTTTAATCCTAACTATTCAGCCTGGCGCTGCAACGGGTCTGGCCCGAATAGTCCTTTGGCCTTTAGACGCCGCTTGAGGGAAAAAACTTACCGGGCCGGCTTGCCAGGACGTTCTTATCACAAAATGCAAAAGGACTCAGTCCCTCCAATATTCGCTGAAAGGGGAATTGGCTCTACTGAGATTCCTACAACTCCACCTGGGTCACGTTAAAGACTTTGTCCAGTTGGCGAATGTCGGCTAACGTTTCCGGGGGGGCCGGAGCATCGAGGTTGATGAAAGAGATATTGATCGGAGAGGCCCCGGAGGTTTGAGCCGGAATGCGCCCCATCCGCCATTCGGCGATGTTGATGTGATGCTTGCCCAACAGCGTGCCCACGCTGCCGACCACGCCCGGCACATCCTGGCTCTCCATGACCAAAATGATACCCTGGGGATGAGTATCGAGCCGGTAGCCATCCATCTGCACCAGCCGGGGTTCGCCGTGGCTGAACAGCGTGGCTGACAGGGTGCGGCTGTAGGTACCACACTCTACCCGGCAGGAGATCAGGTTAGCATGATCGGGGGTGGGTAAACCGCTGGCCTGGGAAATGACGATGCCCCGTTTCTGGGCCAGGTGGGGGGCATTGATATAGTTCACAGTTTGGTGAAGGATCGGCTTCAACAACCCTTTCAAAATGGCCACGGTAATGGGCTTGATGTGGTCACTGATTTCATCCCCCTTCACTTCGACCTCAACCCGGTTGACCACATCGCCGGCCAGTTGCGCTTGTAAACTGCCCACTTTTTCAGCCAAACTCAGGAAGGGGTTCAAGGTTCGCAACAGTTCGGCATCGGCCACCGGCAGGTTGATCGCGTTACGAAATTCAACCCCGCGCAGCGCGTCGATTAGTTGGGTGACGATCTGGGTGCTGACATCCCGTTGCGCCTCTTCCGTACTGGCCGCGATGTGAGGTGTCATCACTACATTCTGCATATGGCGCAGGGGATTGTCCGGTCCCAGCGGTTCATCTTTGAAAACATCCAGCGCCACCCCCGCAATCTTCCCCGACCGCAAGCCCTCGACCAGAGCGTCTTCGTCGACGAGCGCCCCTCGGGCTGTATTAATCAGCCGCACGCCCTGTTTCATTTTGGCAATCGCCTCAGCATTAATCATATTTTCCGTGGAGGGCGTCAGGGCGGCGTGGAGGGCGATGAAATCGGATCGGCTTAAAAGCTCGCCAAACTCAACCGGTTTGATTTTCAACTCCCGGGCCACTTCGGGGCTGAGAAAGGGGTCAAAGGCAAGAATATCCATGCCGAACGCCTGACAACGGAGGGCCACCCGCGCTCCGATGCGCCCCATCCCGATGATACCAATAATTTTGCGGTATAACTGGCGGCCCATAAACTGTTTGCGGTTCCATTCCCCCTGCTTCAGGCTGGTGTAAGCTTGCGGCACGTGGCGACAGAGGGCCAGCAGCATAGCCATCGTATGTTCAGCCGTGGCGATGGTGTTGGCCCCGGGGGTGTTCATGACGATGATGCCCCGGGTACTGGCCATGTCCAGGTCGATATTATCCACTCCGACCCCGGCTCGGCCCACCACCTTGAGCGAGTCGGCTGCCTCTAACACCTCTGCCGTGACCTTGACACTGCTCCGTACAATCAGGCCATCATACCCGGCAATTCGTTGGGCCAAGGTGGCCGGCGTCAGGCCGGTTACTACATCGAACTCAACATCCTCGGCTGCCTCCAGTTGGGCAATGCCCTGTGGCGACAGTTCATCCGTAATCAATATTTTATAGGTCAATGGTTACTCCTGAAGATTTGGTTGTTTTTGGCTGTTTTTTTAAAAGTATCTGGCCCTGCTCCAGCATGGCCTGCCCCCTGGCCACCGTCTGTCGATGGGGCGTTTCGGCCAGACGAGTCTGTTCCGGGCCGGACAGAGCAAGCGGCAAGATCGAGACCAGGCTCTTGCTTTTGATAAAAACATCGGCCTCGGCGGCCACGCGCTCCCGGATGACTACCCCGCCAAAGCCGATGACCAGATCGACCGCCGGTTTAGCAGCCATATCGCTCATGCCATCCCCAATTAACACCGATCGTCCCTCTCGTTCCCCTAACAGGTCGCGCACAACATCAGCCTTGCCGTGGGAAGCAATCAGCGGTGTTTCCTTCGATCCCAGACAGGTGACATCCGGGCGTAGCCCCCACCGGTCCTGTTGATAATCCCACCAGCGCCCGGACAGATTGTTGTAATGGACATCCACCGCCCGTATATTTTCGTGGGGAATACCCAACCATTCCCCAAAGGGCGAGACTGCCGCAAAAAGCCCCCCGCTGACGATGAACAGCGTTTTATCGACCGCTTGCAGCGCTTTGATGACCTCCCTCACATCTGGGACCAGAGTTTGGCGATATTTACGGGCTACCTCTCGAATTTCAGCCCGTGTTGGAGACAATAATTGCAATCGGCGATCATAAACGCTCTCCAGATGAATTTCACCCTCCATCGCCGCATCGGTCAGTCGTTTGACCTCATCGAATTTGCCCTTCATCCGAGCCAATTCATCAATGCCTTCGATGGTACTGAGCGTACTGTCGCAATCGAAAAAAATGTAGTCGAAGCCAGGCCAGTCAGGTTGAAAAAGGTGTCGTTGTTCCATAGCTATCTCCAAAAAAATAGGCAGACATATCGCCTATGTCCGCCGTTGGATAAATTCAGTTTACATTAATGAAGGTATTTGTCAACATGATTGCGAGGAGGAGTATTTCGGTTGGGGGGCGAGTTGTGTGGTAGCATTGCCTGCGTGAGTCTCAGTCGATCCAATTTTGAGGCTCTGGAGGGGTTGTCCCCCAGAAAGGCTTCGCACTAACCCCCCGCCCGCCGGTTACAAACCGGCTCAGAGCGCAAGAATTTGGATGTACTGAGCCTACTTCTCATCATCCTCATCCTCATCCTCATCCCAGGCTTTGGCTCGATAGGCCACGACGAAGACCACCACGGCCATCGTGACAAAAAATAGAATAATCACTGGATTGAAAGGTTGCCGGGTCAAAGCCAGCCCAATCGGTTCCATACTATCTCCTTTCAACGTAAAACCGATACGCAACGCCTCAGCGCATCCAAATTCGAGTTACACTTTACAGATTTTGCCGGTCATTCCGCCTTCCTGGGAGACGGTCGAGTCCCCCTGGCCGGATGAGGAGCGGGACGTTAGCGCCGCTCGTGGCGGGCCTCGATCTCCGTCAACTGGTCAATCGTTGCCACCTCATCGGGGCGCACCGTTTCGGTATACCAGGCGTCGAGAATCTCTTTGGCGATTTCCGGTGCCGTGGCCCGCAGGCTCATGACCAACACATTGGCATCGTTCCACCAGCGGGCGCCTTTGGCCGTCTGGGCATCGCCACACAGGGCGGCCCGGATGCCGGGCACTTTGTTGGCCGCGATCGAGGCTCCGGTTCCGGTGTAACAGAACAGTACCCCCTCATCGGCCTGGCCCTGGGCCACGCTGTCGGCCAACTGCTCCGAAACGAGCGTCCAGGGCGTTTCTTCATCAATCAGCGGCCCAAACAGCACCACCTCGTGGCCACGCTCCTTCAAATCCTCCACCACAAAATCGGTCAAGGCTGTTTTTTCGTCACTGGCTACGGCAATTTTCATTTGGAGAGTCCTTTCATCTTTAGTCATTAATTTATTATTTTGCTAGGTTACCAGCCTTAGCTAATGAAACATTAGACCTTATACCGATTAACATTATGTTTAGGAGTTACGCGGTTCGCATCCCGAGTAGCCTTGAAAAGGCGTATCGAGGGGTGCAGCCGCTCCAAACGTCACCCTTCGATACGGCTATCGCCTACTCAGGATGCGTTTGTCGCTCAACTGCGTAACTCCTGATGTTTTCCGAAAAGAGCAGGATTGTCTGAATGATGGGATCAAAATCCTTTAATTCTAACGATCCTGCTCTCGTGACAAGGCTAAAAACGTTTAATGATTAAATCGATATAAAGTCTATTGAATATCCAATGGGTTTATCAAGATGAGGTCGATTGCAACAGTTGAAAATCAGGTTTCATCTCAAGGAAAAGTTAAGCTGGCATTTAGAGCGTCCAGCAGATGATTCATTTTTCCCCGAAGGAGAGTCCCGTACTGAAATATATTACAAGAACGTTCTTCTAAAAAGTATAACGTTCACCTTATTTTTGTGCAAAGAGAGCGTACTTCTATTCGTTAATGCTAGGAGTTACGCAGTTGAGCGACAAACGCATCCTGAGTAGGCGGTAGCCGTATC
>CAZWZZ010000025.1:0-19414 GCA_964638395.1 uncultured Caldilineaceae bacterium | reverse complement strand
CGGTAAACCATACATTCACGGCTGGTTTATCAAATTCTTTCCCTATATAACCAGAGGAGGAGGCCCAGCCATCCATAGAAACCAATATATTGAAGCGGAGGCTGACACCCGGTACAGTGGTTTGACGACAGATAACTTTCCCAGCGGGTTGTCGAAAGCGCCTTTTGTCTGGCTCTACTATGAGGAAGTATTCCAGATGGAGTTTCTGGCCGGGTTTGTTGGTATGGAGCAAGACAAAGACTCGCTGGCCTTACGGCCTGAAATTGGCTGGGCCGTGCAGGAGTGTAAAAATGATGACTAATTCTGATGCCGAACTGTGCCTGGGGATGATGAGGGGTGAGCCGGTAGATTTCAATCCTTGAATTTAGTGAAGAAAGGAGCAGTGGTTCCCATGACTATAATTATCCTCTTGATGGTAACGCTATTAATTGTCATCATCCTATTCTGGTGGTTCACTCGGCCTGACCTGACCTGTCCCGACTGTGGCAGCCAGCACATCAATCCCCTCTCAAAACAAATGCTTTTCGCTCAAAATACTGAGTACGGTGGCTATCAAAACGTTTCGGGACTGCAAACACGATATAAGGTGGCCTACTATTGTAGCCGGTGTAAAACCCGCTGGACCAAAACTGTTGTAGAAACGAGCTAACAGGTTGTCGGAGAAAGACTTCGGAAGTTTCCAACGGTCCTAACATAGTCACCTCGGTTATTAGACCAACTTTGTAACGAAATCACCCTCAAAAACTTCCGAAGTCTGGCAAATCCCACTTCTCCGACAGGCTGCTAGAGCAACACGACAACCGATTGAAGCAATCAACGGATAAAGGTGACTATTCAGGCCAGACCTGTCAGGTTTCCGAAGATGACTTTCAAAGACCCAATCGTTCCATATGGTCATAGGGTTTCATTCAAAATCGCTTTTGAAAACCTGACAGGTCTTTTGATCAGGACAAAAACTGTACAAACTGACCAAACTGTGCCACAATAAGCCCCACCTGATGAAACGATAGGAGAGCCACCATGCCAACGCTGGAAGAAGGCCACAAAGCCTTGAGACAGGGAGACCTCCCGCAAGCCAAACGCATCTTTCGGGCCATTTTGGAGAAAAACCGCTACTCTGAGGAAGCCTGGCTCGGGTTGGGCGATGCCTTCACCGATGCCAACAAAAAGCGAGTTTGTTACGAAAATGTTCTCCGACTCAATAAACAGAACAAAATAGCCCCACTCAAATTACGCAGCCTGGAGCTTCAGGTCGAATTGCTGAGAAAAGTAGAAGAGCAAGCAAATCTTTCGCCTGTGGTCGCCGAGATTAAACAGCACATCCGCGACCGAGTGATCACCGATACCGAAGTTTGTGAATTGCGCGGCGATTGGGAGCGTCTCAACGAAGACCTATGGCAGACCACCCTTCGGGATAAATGCCGGCAAATCCTCTCCCAAGAGTATACGCGCCTCAAGCCGACTGACCGGGAGAAATTGCTAGCGGAGATTGTAGCCGATATCCCCACCCCATCGTTCACCTTTGAGGATCTCAAGCGGAAAATTCAAGCCAGGCTGCTGGCAGACCCAGAAGTCAATGAGTTAGTAGCGACATTGAATGGACCGACACTTGATCTCGATAAAATGAACATTTATGAAATACGAAATTTCATCAGGGATAAATATGAGCAGATACTGGCTCAAGAGTATATCAGTTTCAATTTACGACGTTTACGGCGTGTTGTTAAGAAAGAAAGGAGGAATTTACTCGACGAAATAATGCTTGAAATACCTGTAACTACCCTTCAGCGGGTATTTGATGGCAGGCAATTCACCTTTATCCAAGCTGACGAGCAACACCCGGTCACGATGCGGGTCGATGGGGTCAGGCAAACCTACCGGACGCCTACCATTCTGTCACACCATCTCTACCACATCAGCTCTAGTATAAACATTATGAGTTTTGGCCATACTCTACCTTTACTCCACTGGCTCAGTGTGACCACCGACCGCCAAATTTACCGGCCCGGCGAGACAGCGGCTATATTTATCGCTGCTCCAGGTATGACAGAACAAGTAGCCAGGCTAGAGATCCATCGAGGGATTTATAACGACCACTTCCAACAATTTCTTGTAATACATTTTCCTCAATCTTCCAAAATCTACGAGGCCGATGTTCCCCTTAACGCCAATGGCCTGGCCTTGCACTACTACGAGAATCTGCCAGAAGGCGAGTATACCGTTCTTGTCATCCTGTCTGCCTCACAAAGGCAAATTGAGAATGAGGGGACATTCAGCACTTTCAGTGTGACCGAATACACCCTCTCTCCGTTCAATGCCACATTGGAGGAGTATGCTTTTGAGGACCGGCATCTATTTTGTATCCTGACCCTTTCCCTTCTTTCTAGTCCCTACATCGGTCCGGTTGAGGTCGGCTTGCAATCCGGTCATAGTGACAGATTATTGGTTAAACAAACGATTGAGGTTAGGGATGGCTTTCTCCGCTGTGAATTTGATCTGTCTCGCTATGGTGGGAAGTCATTATATGCACAAATTGTCACCCCAGAAGGCAACACGACCCTCGTGGCCTTGCCTCATTCCGGTTCTCAACAAGTGGATGCTATCAGAGTCAATGCCCTCGGCCAGACTGCCGCTCTGAGCCTCCTGCCGCAAGAGGATGATGAGCCGCCGGTGCGGGGGCTTTACCTTCGTTCGGGCCAGGTCAATATGACGCCGCTCATTCTGGAAAGCGCCTATGCCGGCCGGGGTCGTTTACAGGCCACCGTCGATCTCGATCAGGTTCAAGTGGTAGTGTTCGATCCTTTCAGCGGCGAGAGCCAAGTCATCGAGCAAAGCAATCTCGCGCCCGGTCACGTTATCGAGTTTGAGGTGACCCCGCCCTACAGTCTGTTTACGGTGGGCGCGTTTACAGCCGCCGGGGAAGAAACCGGGCCATTTGAGGGATGGGGAACGGTTATCAAACCCCTGGCTTTTGAGGCCAGCTTGACGGCCCCCGCGACGGCCCAGCCCGGCCAGGAGATCGATGTGGGCCTCAAGCTCAAGCCCGCATCGCCTGACGGCCCTTCACCAGGCGCTTTTTGTTGGTTGTTGGTTTACGACGCCCGGCTGGGCCACAAAAGCCCGCTGCCCAAACTGGCTCAGGATATATTTGGTTGTATTCGTAAGTTTACTAAAAAGATGGCTATAGGGACGGTCTATAGTTATATAACACAGTTGACAGATACCGCAGGTCCCAGAGGAGAATACCTCGTGACTCCTGACGGTGAGGATGGGTATCAGGAGAGGAGTCTTCCCGCGAGAGAGAGAAGTTGGGTTATTCAGGTCATCAAACCGAGCGGGAGCCTTACCCAAAGCCTGAGGAGTACTACTTTTTCGAGTGAGGCTCAGGGACGGTTAATGCTCTCCCCAGATTGTATGGTCGAAGTCAACCCCATCCGTATGGATTTTCCCGAATTGGTCTACCAGGCCTTGTTCTATGTCGAAGGGGAGGCCTGGCGGAGTATCAAATTGGGCGACCAGCTTGGCGACTGGCGCATCCGGGCTTATCTTTTTCAGGGGGCCGATTATTGTGAACTGACCGCCGACGTCCACACTGAGAAGCCGGTCTATGCCGAACTGAACCTGCCGGCCCTCTGTAGCCCCGGTGATGACATTACGGCCACGGTCGATTACCACACCCCTGACCCGGCCGACCTGCTCATCGCCACACCGTGGGGTGAGACACGCCGCCAGGTCAGCGGCCGGGGCAGGGAACCGGTCGCCCTGAGCGGGCCGGGCCGCATCGAGGCCCGGCTGGAGGGTCCGTTCGAGTCAGATTGGACCCTCCGTGATGTGGCCCCGCCCGGCCTGCAATCCGTGACCACCTCCCGCTTGCTGCCCCTGGCCCGGGGCCAAACGGTCGAGGCGGAGCGGGTGGTGGTCTATCCCCATGTGGGCCTGCTGCTTTGGGACACCATTGCTGCCCTGGCGGACTCTTCCTTTGGCTGCGCCGAACAAACGTCGAGCGCCCTCTACGGTCTGGCCATGGCCTACCGGGGCATCAGCCACGGCTTTGTGCCCGGCGATGCAGCCACCACGCAGGGCCGGATTATGGCCGGATTACACCATCTGGCCGCCTTTCAACATAAGGATGGCCTCTTCTCGATTTGGCAAGAGCGGTCGCCAGACCTGGACATCACCGCCCGCGTAGCCCATCGGTTGCTGGGCCTGCACGGACTACCCTTGTCGCCGGTCGAGCAGATGGTCAACCAGCTATTGACTCAGGCCAAAAAGGCGCTGCTCGGAAATGGCTATCGGGACAATGTCCTGTTGCCGCTGGGGCTGGAGTTTGGCCGGGAGATGAGCGGCCCCGAAGATGCGGTCGCCTACTATTTTGCCGGTGACGAGCTATCCCAGCACCGGCAGTCAGCCCTCTCTTTGCTGCGGCAGACCGTCCAGCATGAGGGGCAGCACGCCTTCTGGCCGGCCCAATCCGCCTGGGGTGGTTCGTTGGAGGTCACCGCCGACGCAGCCCGCGTGATGTATGATGCGGGGGACGACCTGTTCCAGCCGGCCTTTACTTTTGTCACCGGCCACCTGGTCGATGGCATGCTCTACTCCACCGCCGATACCCGTGCCCTGGTTGAATTACTGGCCTGTCTCAAATTTGCGCCCTCAGCACGAGCGGTGATCGATGGTCAGGAGGTGGCCCTGACCGAGAGGACGGTCGGCCGACAGGTGACCGCGCTCAACGACAATCTGTTGGTGCGCCTCGATGAAGAGATCGAACTGAATCACCTGCTGCCCCGCGCCAATCTTCCCTTTGAGGTCACACCAAGCCGGACTCGCCTCAAACTCGGCGAACGGCTGCACATCACCATCACCCCCAAATTGGAGACCATTGCTCCGATGGCCCGGCTTTTCTTGCCGGGGCACCTGGCCCTGCTGAAAAGCGGCGTCAATGCCCAGACCGCCCACCTGCCCATCAAAGGCGAGGCCCTGACCGTCGAAGCTGTCGCCATCCGGTCGGGACGGGCTAAACTGAACATCTCGGTCCACGATATGTACGATGCTCAAAAGGTGGGGACCAGTCCCGGTATCGAAATCAAAGTCGAGGAGAGGCAGTAGGGGGCGGTCTGCACATTGTGATGGAAACAGTACAACGAATTTGAAGAAATCAACGAATAAAGATTACAATCCGTTCCTTTCGGCCATCCGTTGTAGTCTTTCCGCCGCAACATATTCTTGCCCCCTACAAAAGCTGTACAAATCGGTCGAAATGTGCCAAAATAAACGCAACCTGATGAACTAAGTACCGAATTGCATAAGTCCGTTCCGGGTTTAAAATCATCCGGCGCAGGGGCGAGGCAACTCGGTGGGGCGATACGTTTGGACAACAACCGCCGTTCCGAGTTGCCTCGCCCCTCCAAAACCAACAGGAAGGTTTGCTATCAATATGTCCTTAATCGGAAGACTACGTAAAAAGGTTAAATTACGCAGCTTGGAGCTTCAGACAGAATACCTGAGAAAGGTAAAGGAACAGGCAGACCCTTCGACTGTTATCAAAAAAATCAAGCAGGATATCCGCCAAAGAGTAATCGAAGACCATAAAGTTAGTCAATTAAACGATGAGATTATCGGACTAATAAATAGGGGGAATTTTGAGGGTATCACCATCGATGAAACCCTATGGCAGACCACCATTCGAGATAAATGCCAGCAAATCCTCTCCCAAGAATATACGCGCCTCAAACCAACTGACCAAGAGAGATTGCTGGCGGAGATTGTAGGTGATATTTCAAGCCCACCGTTCACCTTTGAAGACCTCAAACAGCAGATTCAAGCCAAGCTGCTGGCAGACCCGGAAGTTAATAAACTGGTGGTGGCGTTGAACGAACCGGCGCTCAATCTCGACGGGCTGGATGTTGACGAAGCACGAAAACTCATTACGGATAAATATGAGCAGACGCTGGCTCATGAGCATCTGAGTTTTCAGGGTTCTATGAAATGGGAGTTACTTAACGAAATAATGCTCCAGATACCTACATCTACGCTTCGGCGGGTATTTGATGGCAAGCAATTCACCTTTATTCAAGCTGACAAGCAACACCCGGTCACAATACAGGTCGATGGGAACAGGCAAACGTACCGAACCCCTACCATTCTGTCACACCACCTCCACGACATCGGCTCTGATCCAAAACTTACGCTACCTCTACTCCATTGGCTCAGCGTGACCACTGATCGCAAAATTTACCGGCCCGGTGAGGCAGCGGCTATATTTATCGTTGCTCCAGATACGGCAGAACAGATGGTTCATTTAGAAATCCATCGAGGAAATTACGAAGGCGATAGCTGGCAGTACCTTGTAACAAACTCCCCTCAATTCTCTAAAGTCTACGAGGCCAACGTCCCCCTCAACACCAATGGTCTGGCCTTGCACCCCTACGAAAATCTGCCAGAAGGCGAGTATACGGCGATTGTCACCCTATCTGCCGCACAAAGGGAAATGGGGAAAGGGGCTTTCAGCACCTTCAGGGTGACCGAATACAGCCTCTCTCCGCTCAACGCCACACTGGTTGAGTCCACATCCGAAGACGACACGGCCCGTATTGCCTTCCCTCATTCCGATCCCCGGCAGGGAGATTCAATCAGGATCAATGCCCTCGGCCAGACGGCCACCCTGAGCGTACTGCCGCAAGGGGGTGACGAGCAGTTGGTGCGGGGGCTTTATATGCGTTCAGGCGAGGTTAATAAGACACCGCTTATTCTGGAAAACGCCTATGCCAGTCAGGGTCGTTTACAGGCTACCGTCGCCCTCGATCAAATCCAGGTAGTGGTTTTCAACCCCCGCACTGGTCAGAGCCAGGTTATCGAACTCAGGCATCTTAAGTCCGGCGACGCTCTCGAATTTGAAGTTGCCGCACCCTACAGCCTGTTTACTGTGGGCGCTTTTCGGCCTGTTGGGGAAGAAACCGGACCATTTGAGGGGTGGGGGGTGGTTATTAAACCCCTAGCTTTCGAGGCCACCTTGACAGCATCCTCCACAGCCCAACTCGGCCACGAGATCGACCTATACCTCAATCTTAAGCCCTCATTGTCTGATCAGGGGCTGCCAGGCGCTTTTTGTTGGCTGTTGATACATGATGCCCGACTGGCCCACGAAAGCCCGCTGCCCAAACTGGCTCAGGATATATACGCTTGTATTCGTCAGGCGACTACAGACTTGGTTATTGGAACCGCCCATAGTTATCTAAACCGATTGATAGACCGGGAGACGGCTGATGATGCCTCTGATGTACCCCAACGACAGAAGATGAGTAAGTCGATGCGCCTGATGAGCAGTAGTTCTACGCCCCGACCGATGAATAGGTCTGGATCTCGTTCGGGTCGTGTTTATGAACAGAGGACGAATGGTAGAACGGGGGTGTCTCAGGGGCGGTTGATACTCTCACCGGATGATATGGTCGAGGCCAACCCTATCCATATGGATTTTCCCGAATTGGTCTACCAGGCATTGTTCTATATCGAAGGGGAAGCTTGGCGCACCATCCCGTTAGACAACCAACTCGGCAAATGGCGCATCCGGGCTTATCTCTTCCAGGGAGCCGATTATTGTGGGTAGCCTTATGTGGTCAATCAAACCCGTGTCCCTGGTCACCAGCAATAGCCTGCTCCAAATAGCTTTGCGCCTGATTTGCCTGGGGGCTGCCCAACTGCTCGAATATCTCCACGGCCTCGACTAAAACCTTTTCCGCGTCGGCCCATCGTGCTTGAGCCAGATGAATCTGCCCTATCTGCATCAAGTCACGCGCCACCCCTGCTTTGTGGCCCGTGGTTTGATCAATCGCCAACCCCTGTTCACAATAATTCAGAGCGTGGTCTAGCTCGCCCCGGTCGTAATAAAGCTGACCAATCTGACTAAATTCTCTGGCCAGCCCCATCTTATGCCCCAATTTCTGAGCAAAGGTCAGGGCTTCCTGGTAGTAAGTCAGGGCTTGCTCTAAATCCCCCCGGTCCTGGTAAATCTGCCCGATATGACTCAATTCAGCGGCCAGCCCGGCTGGATGATCCAATTCTTGAAGGAGGGTCAGGGACTGCTGATAGCAAACGAGGGCCTGATCGAGATCGCCCCGGTCATGGTGAATTTGACCAATGCTACTGAGGGCACTGGCAATGCCGGTTTTATGCCACATTTCCTGATTGAGGGCTAAGGCCTGTTCATAATAAGCCAACGCTTGCTCTAAATCCCCTCGCTCATGGAAAATCTCGCCAATGTTGTTGAAACAAGCCGCGATTTGCGTCTTATCACCCAACTTTTGATTAAGAGCCAGGGCCTGCTCATAGTTATCCAGTGCCCGGTCCCAATCTCCCCAGCGATAATAAACCTGGCCTATATCATTGAGGTTGATGGCGATGCCCGGCCTATTATGCAAACTCTGATCAATAATCAACGCCTGCCGGTAGTGATTAAAGGCCTGGCTCAAATCACCCCAATTGTGGTAAATCCGGCCAATGTTGCCCAGTTGAATAGCCATATTTGCCTGTCGGCCCAATGTCTGATTGACAGCCAGCGCCTGTTGATAGGTAGCCAGCGCCTGCTCTAAATCGCCCCGGTTATGGTAAAAACCACCGATGTTATTGAGGCAAATGGCCATATGGGCTTTACGATCCAATGTCCGGTCAATGGTCAGCGCTTGTTCCCAGGTGGTTAGGGCCTCGTCCCACTGTCCCAGGTTACTCTGAATACAAGCCAGGTTGTTCAGATAAACCGCCTCCCGTCCGCGCTGATCCAATTTTTGGGCCAGGGCCAACCCGCCCTTTGTCCACGCCAGCCAGGTCTGCCAGAACCCTCGACGATCAAAGAAAGTTTGCAAGGCCGCCACAAACTTAAACAGTTGCTCGCTTTCATCCTGCTTGACTCGGTGCCAGGCCCCCCTAATTTGTCCTAGCGCTTGCTCAGTCGCTTGCCAATTGTCGTTTGACTTTTGGGCAACGCTCAAATAGTAGGCCGTGTGGCGTTGGGCCGCTACGGTTCGGTCACTGGCGCTCAACCAGCTTTGAGCATAATCACGCAGGAGCGGATGGAGCGTATAATACGGCCGCTTACCTTCAGGCTGGTTAGCCCCGCTGTCATGGCGATTGAGGAGGGCGTGCCGAACCAAAACGCGGATATGTTGGGTTGGAGTCTGGTTTTGCCACACGGCCCCAATAGCCGCCGCCTCAAACGGCTCATCGGCTACAAACACACTGAGTTGGGCAAAACGGTGGCGGTCAGCCCCAGTCAGGCGTTGCAGGCTCAAATCAAACGTCAGTTTGAGGCTTTCCTCTTTGCGCTGGGCATTTTCCATATCCAGGCTGGTCAGATCACCTTGCCGGGCCTGAAAAGCGGCTAAAAGTTCAGCCGGTTCAGCCCCATCCAATAACTGAGCGCCGGCCAGCGAAACGGCTAACGGTAAATACCCCAACCGCCAGACCAACTCAGCTGCCGTCGGCTCCGAGGCCAACGCCCGCTCCGCCCAGGCACTCAATAAGTCCAAGTCTTGTCCTTCGCTCAAAACGCCGATGTTGATTGACTGAGCGCCGATTTTTCGGGAGATACCGGCGTGTCGCGTGGTCAGCAACGTTCGACAGGCCGGGCCACCCACCAGTAAATCACGCACATCCGTTTCAGGCCAGACATCATCGATAACCAGCAAACAACGTTTAGCGGTCAAAAACTGGCGGAGGCGGGTAGCTCTGACCCGACTATCGGGATAATTTTGCAGATCGAGGCCCAGAGCGTCCCCCCAGACGATTTGCCACCCTTCAATCGAGCTATTGGGTCCCAAGTTGGCCCACAAGATACCATCCTTGAAGTGCCTTCTGATTTGAGGTTGATGAGCGACCGCCATAGCTATGGTGGTTTTGCCCACCCCACCCATGCCGCGCAGGGCTAAAGGTTGCTCTGCGGTGAGGAGCGTTGTAGCTATCGAATTCACCTCGGTGCGGTTGACGAAGTGAAGTGGTAAATCGGGGGCTTGATAAGGAATGGTAGGGGGCGATGATGTCGGGGGAACCGGCGGCAATTGGGTTGGAAAACCAGGCGACGGAACCTGAGTTAATAGAGACGGAGGTCGACCAAGCAAACTCCGCGCCACCGCCGCCGCCACTAACGCCACCCGATGGCCCACCGGCTGCAAATCGGCGAACTTCAAGCTGCCCAGCAAGACCACCAGCAACCCCAGATAATATTCATCCCAATCCCGATCATCCATCAAATATTGCCGGGCCAGACGGCGGAGCGTGACCAACACCGTGTAGGGGTCTTGCAGCGCGGCCTGGGGCGCGGTGGCTGGGGGCGGGTCGGTGTGGAGGGCTTCCAGTAGGTCGGCCACCGCTGTCTCATCCAGACCGGCCCGGTCAAGGGCGGGCGGCAGTAGCTTGGTCAACACCTGCGTCTCCAACCGTTGCAGATCATACAAGGTCGGGCCGTGCCGGGTTTCGGCAAAGTCGATCAGCCAGGCAAAGCCGGTGGCCTCATCAACCAGAATGTTTTGCAAGTTCAAATCGCCGTGGATGATCGACGTCTTGAGTTCGATCACCCGGTCGAGCAGGGCGTTGAGATCGCGCAGAGGGTTGGGATAGGCCCGACCGGCCAGGTGAAGCTGGGGCGCGTCCGGGTCGAAGGTGGGCAGGGCCGCCCGGGCCGCTTCGGCCAGGAGCATCGACCGGGTGACGGTAACCACGGTCTCCAGATGTTCCACCCTCTGATCGAGGTGGTAGGCCGCCGTCTCATCCGTCTCCAACCGCAGCCGCAGCGGGGCCGAGGCTTCGCCGGGCGGCGGGCCGGCGGTCAGGGTCACTTCGTTCTTCTCCGACCGGATTTCATCCACCCGGAAATGATGCAGCCGCACTCGCTGGCCGGGGTGCAGGTCCCGCAGGCTGGCCGCGCTGGTCTGACCGGCAGTAAGGTCGAGCCAGACTTTCGCACTCTCCTCTGCGGCGCTCCCGCCGGGTCCGTGACCCGGCGTCGGGCCGGTCACGGACCGGCCCAGAGCAGAAACCTCGGAGGTCTTTTTTAACTTCACGTGTACCGGCAACAAGCGGCTGTACTGCTCGGCCAGGGTGGACTTCTGCGGGCGATGATTGGCCCACCATTGGCGACCATAGATGCGAAAGATGCGATCTAAAACGGCGGCGGTGGCCGGCCCGCCCTGGCTGTCGTAGTAGGCCTGCAAACTGCGCGTCGGCAGGCGGGGGTCGCCCCCGGCGAAGGTGTAGCGTAGGAGGGCCAACGGTTTGTCCTCCGACAGTAGCGGCTCACCCTGCAAACGGGCCGTGTTCTGCGGGGCGGTCTTCGCCACGAACCGGTGGTAGGCTCTATACTCACGCTGCACATCGCCCGGCGGTCCCAGCTTGACCACCAGTTGGGCCTGCCCCCCACCGGGCGAAACCAGCAGCACCACCGCCCCGCTGTAGCCGGAGCGAAACTCCCGCTCGATGAACAGGCTCGGGCTACCGGCAAAGGCCCGCTGTAACAGCGCCATTTCAGCGGCCGACAGGCGAACCCCCGGCGCGTAGCGGATCGGGAGCGGTGTATTGGGTTGGGCCGGTCTGGCCTCCGGCGAGTCCATCCTGGCAACTCCTCCGGGCAAACCAGCGCATCCTGGTTTGCCTTAAGTCTCGCTAATTTCCTTACTCCCCAACATTTCATCCGCCAGTATAACATAGCTACACCCTAAAATCCAACTGTCAGAAATGTCTTCTGCAAAATCCTTTTGACATACGCTTCCCATCTTCTAACCTCTCGTCCATCCCCTCTGTCAAAAATGTCACCAAACTGTTGACCTTATTTCGGCGGCGTATCAAGCAAACCGGGGTACCATCCGTTAAGCTGGTGAAAATCAACCAGTCAATAGACCGCAGCATCCTGAGTAAACTGAGGCACGAGGTTGTATCGAAGCCGTGTCCTGAGCTTGTCGAAGGGGGTGCGATTGCGGTCTACTGAGTAGCTTAACGGAGAGAGACCTATGCGTACCCTCAATAAACTAACCGCTTTTATGCTGGCGTTGGCCTGTCTAACGGCCACCATGCTCTTCATCGCCGCCTACAGCGACACGGCGGCGCAGGGACCAATCAAGCCACAGCCTACCCCGCTGCCTGAAGCTCTTAATGGCAGCGGAGTGGGCTTATTTAGCCGCAACGCTATTACCGAGCCTCACCGCCCGTTTGACCCCAGAGAACTCCAACCTGGGCATGCGCTGCCAGGCTCCGGTTATCCCTGGTGGCGAGTCACCCGCTCGGCCCCGCTCCGGGCGATGACGGCCCCGACCGGCGTTGATCTGGATGTGACCTATATCAACCGCAGCCCGATGTATAACCGCTACTGCCTCTGGTATCCCGGTGGTAAACCCCTACTCTGCCCCGGCACGGAAAATGAAAAACGGTGGCCCGACCCCGGCGAGGTAGTCACCTTTACGGCCCACATCGTCAACAAAGGGACCCTCACCAGTCCGACTTTCACCTATCGTTGGTTCATCGACGGCATGGAAGTCGTCTCTGGCACGCATCCGGCCTTAGCCCCCGGCGCTGAAGGGACAGCCACGTACCAATGGGTCTGGGCGCATACGATGGAGGGTGAGCGGGTCGTAGATGACCACACCGTGCGTTTTACCGTCGATCCGGCCAATGTCATCACCGAGACCTACGAGAGCAATAACAGTTTGGAAGATCGGACCAATGCTTTGGGCTTGCGTATCGCTATCACTCCGGACATGGTTGAAATCTACAACACCCCGTGGAATCCACTCTTTCCTTATTCGGCTGAGAATTGGCTACAACGCCAGGTGGCCGCGATGAACGAAGCCTTGGCCAACTCGATCTATCCCACCACCCCCCACGGGGCCACCGAGCGGGTGCGGATCAACCAGATTGAGATAACGCCTAACCGGCCCATCAACGACCGGATCAACGACGGCGGCTGGTTTGTCGATGCTGACTACCGCCAGGTAAGCGGCTACTATGACCCAACAACCGATATTGACTGGGGGCTGGTCCACGAATTGAGTCACCAGGTGGGATTGATCGATCTGTACAACCTCGATATCCCGGTCAACAACGTTCAGGTCTTGGATCAATGGGGCGAACCGGCCAACTTTAGCTTCCGCTGGCCCCGGCCGGGCCTCATGTTTGGTGGCGATATTGCGCCCCATACCGATTCGCATCTTTATTCGAGCCACAGCGCCGCCGGTATCTCCTCAACTAAGGGCTACCGTCGGGGTTATTATGGGGAGTATCAATACGACATCCCCCAAGAGAATTATTTGCTAGTGCTGGATAGCCAAGGCAACCCGGTGAGCAATGTCCAACTCTCGTTCTACCAGAGAAACAGCTCCTTCAACTGGGCCTGGGAATTAATGATGGACAACATCCCGGAGATCAGCGGCGTGACCGGTCCGGATGGTCGCCTGCTGCTGACCAATCGGACTAGCAACGGGGGAGCGACTACGCGCACCGGTCACACATTAGATGACAATCCTTTTGGAGTCGTGGATGTAGTCGGTAAGGAGAACCGTTTTCTAGTCAAACTCAATAAAGAAGATCACGAAGAGTTTGCCTGGTTGGACATTACCGCCTTCAACCTGGCTTATTGGCAAGGCCAGACGGATAGTCACACCTTCACCCTGCCCACCCACGTTCCCCCAGCGGAGGCACCGACCGCTCCAGATATCGCTTCTGTCCAGGTGGAAGGTGACCAGGCTACTCTGTGCTGGACAGCCACTTCCTCGGCGGATGTCGTTGGGTATTATGTCTATCGAGCCGGATCACCAACCTATACCTACGAACGAACCGGCCCGTTAATGACCGAATTATGCTTTACTGAAAGCTACTACAACGGCAACCGTCTCTACACGGTAACGGCGGTGGATAGCCAGGGCCGGGAGAGTGGCTTTAGCCGGCCGGTTTGGGCCCCTCGCCTGCTCCATCCCTATGCCGTCGATATCACCGCTGACGGTCGCCGAGTCATTCTCGATCCGCAGAACGGCCACGCCTTATTGCGGCAAGATGCCTCTGGTCGTTATATCCAAAATATCGGCAGTCCCCATTACCACCTGGAATACTCCCGCTTTTTGGCCGTCGATGCTGAAGACCGTTTGCTCATCAGCCATCCCGGTGATTTCTACACGGATCGACATTCGGTGCGTTTGGCCGATGAAGCGGCCAATCCCCTTTTAGAGTTTGGTCAACGTGGCTCGTCGCCCGGACGACTCGACGTACCAACCGGCGTGGCGACCTGGACTCAACCCTGCGGCAATAGTGCCTGTCTCACTCGTTTTCTCGTGGCTGACAGTGGCAATCACCGGCTACAAGTGTTTGATGAGTTCGGGAATTTTGTCAATGTCTACGGCAGCTTTGGTGACGGCCCTGGTCAGTTTGACACCCCGCAAGGGCTGGTCGTTAATAGCCAGGGGCAGGTCATCGTCGCCGATACCGGTAACCACCGGCTGCAAATCTTGAACTTCGATGGCACCGCCTTTAACTTTTTCCAGAGTATCAAGGCCAACCTCAATGAGCCAACCGGGGTGGCTATCAATGAAACCGATGAAACCGACCTCATTATTGTAGCCGACCCGGGTGATAATCTGGTCAAAATTTTCGATGAGAATGGCAATGTGTGGGCTGTTTACGACGCGCCCAATGATGGTCAGACCGGCTCATTTTATCGGCCTCACGACGTCGCCGTCGATGAAGAAACCATTGTTGTGGCCGATACAGGCAATCGGCGGGTGGTTACCATTGAGAATGCTTTTGCGCCACAGGCAGCATTTAGCGCAATGCCGGTCAGTGGCACCATCCCATTAACAGTAACCTTTGCCGACCAATCCGTAGGGTATGTTACAAACCGGTTATGGAACTTTGGGGATGGACAGAGTAGCTCAGAGGCCAATCCGCAGCATATCTACACGACCCCAGGTAGTTATACGGTCACTCTAACAATCAGCGCCGCAAATTACCGGGATGTGGTATCCCAGACTAACTATGTCACCGCCTATGCGCCGGTACAGGCTGACTTTACCACTTCCCCGACCAGCGGCCAAGCCCCGCTGACCGTCGTCTTTACCAACACTTCGACCGGTGACTATACCACCACGCTCTGGGATTTCGGCGATGGGACGACCAGCAGCGCGGCAATACCCACCCACACCTACACCGCCGCAGGCAGCTATACCGTCACCCTGACCGTCAGCGGGCTGGGCGGCAGTGATACGACAACAGCTATCATTTCTGTGACAGAGGCAACGCCGGATAACAAAATCTACCTGCCGCTTATTGTGCGCTAGTTGGGTGAACCGGGTGGGACTGGTCAGCGGGGCATTGGTAGAAAACGATGTGTTCTACCGCGCCGACCTGTTCCGCCCATTGGCACAAGGCAGCCACCCTCCCGATCCGCTTGAATTCGGCGTTTGTTTCCTCTCTCTGTTACAATAAGTGCCTTACGTAAGGCCTGTGGGAACGAAAAAACCCCTGGCAACTATGCCAGAGGGTCCACGGAAACTGCTGAGTGTGACGCCTGATGTCGAAACATTGTTCCGCTCCGGAACAAATTAGCACACAGTTCGACCGGCGTATTTATTCATTTGATAAACCGGGGTAACGTAGGACAAACTTTAGCTCAGTTTGTCCTACAGAACCCCCTATTTGAAGAACATGTTGATTTGGAAAGCACCGGTTAGGCCAGTAAGTGACCCATGTAGCCGGCGGCTTCTTCATCATCCAGGGCCGGCCCGAAGTGGCTCGTGCCCGCTTCATAGGTGACGGAGTCATCGGCAGCCGACACTGGCCCGTAAGGGCGAGAGGTAGGCTCGATGACCGGGTTGGCATCTTGCAGCAGTTTGGCAGCGTAGCCGGCGACTACGGCATCGTCCAGAGCCGGACCCAACTGCTCCAGCCGGTTTTGGAGAATATCTCCCAGGGGTTCTTCCGAAGGTGCTACCTCAAACTTCATATGGGACAGATCCTTTCTTTTAGTCATCTCGATACTTGCTAACATTTGTAAGCCTCCTTAGAGTGAAATAGAAAATAACAAAGGTCAATAGATTAGTTACCTTACCAAAAGTTTGGTAAGTACAACACAGATATTCAACAAGAGTGTTGGGATAGATAGAACTACGATGGGTAAGCAACGGCGAGGTTGTTTTAGGTCTAGCCTCGCTTGAAAGACACAAAGTCTGTCAATGATGCTTACACTTAATACTATAACAGAGAGACCGATATTTGTTAAGAGTAGAAAATTCGTGTTTTTCCGGCAGAAAAAAAGTCGATCTCACAGAGGATTAGTACGGGGGGCACAACGTGATTTCTACGGGGATAAAATTAAAAGTATACGTAGTAACTACGGGGTTCTACTCGACGAAGCCATGTTCTTTGGCAAAACGCATCAAATCGACCCGGCTCTGGGAGCCGATTTTGTCCACCAGATTGGCCCGGTGGCCCTCGACGGTGCGGACGCTGATGCCCAGAGCCTCGGCGATTTGGCGGTTGGTGTACCCCTGAGCAATGAAGCGCAACACCTCCACCTCGCGGGGGGTCAAGGCTTCGACCACCGGCGGCACATCGGCTGACTCTTCTTCGGCGACGGGGCCGGCGGTGGACAAATCTTTGAGGAGGGCACGGGTCATTGTCGGGTGGACGTAGAGGTTGCCGTGCCAGACGGTGCGAATGGCGTCGATCAGCTCGGAACCGATGGCCCGCTTGACGATGTAGCCGGAGGCCCCGGCCTGAATGGCCTCCCGCAGCAGTTCCTCATCTTCATGAACGGTCAAAATGATGACGTGCAGCTTGGCCTGCCCCTCTTTCAAACTCTGCATAACCTCGATGCCGCTCATATCGGGCAGGCTAACATCCATCAGAATCAGGTCGGGCTGAAACTGCTTGGCTAACTGAATAGCAGTCCGGCCATCGGCGGCCTCGCCGACTACCTCCAAATCGATCTCGGCATTCAGCAGAGCCATCAACCCGTCACGAACAACGCCGTGGTCATCAACGATGAGCAACTGAATGGACATCCGGTACCTCCACAAAAATTGTTGTGCCGACCCCGACCGTGCTTTCGATGACCAGCCGCCCGCCCAGCATCTCGGCCCGCTCCCGCATCCCGACCAGCCCCAGGCGCGTCTTCTCACCGGCAGCGTCAACCTCAAAGCCGATACCGTTATCCTCGATGATGACGATCATCTTGGCCTTGTCCCGCTTGAGGACGACATCGACGTAGGTGGCCTGAGCGTGGCGGATGGCGTTGGTCAGGGCTTCCTGAACGATACGATAAATATTTGTTTCGACCGTCGAGGGCAGGCGACGCTCATCGAGACCGATGACTTCAAATTGAGCCGATAGAGGAAAACGGCTCTTGAAATCTTCGATGTATTGCCGCAAGGCCGCCACCAGGCCCAGATGATCCAGGCTGGCCGGTCGCAAATTCATCGCCAGCCGGTGTAGATTCTCAAAAACGGTGTCGGTCGTTCCCTCCAATTTGGTGATGCGCTCCCGCACCACGTCGACCTGTTCCGCATCGCGGGCCACCAGCCGCAGACCAACCATCAAGCCGGTCAGGGCCTGGCCCACTTCATCGTGCAGTTCGCGGGCAATCTGCCGCCGCTCCGTCTCCTGTAACTCGACCAACCGGCGGGAGAGGGAGCGCAACTGCTCCTGACCGGTGCGTACATCTTCAAAAAGTTGGGCTTTTTGGATGGCGATGGCCGCTTTGTTGCCAAAGGCCTGGGCCAGGGCGGCCTGGGCATCGCTGTAGGCATTGGGGTCTTGGCTATCCAGGGTCAGATAGCCGATGATTTCGTCCCGGACCCGGAGGGGAATAGCCATCCAGCCGGGGGTCAATTCATCACTGCCCAGCCCCAGCAAGCGATTGATAAGCACCAACGGCTGACCATCAGGGTCAAATTTTTGGTGCAAAATATCATCCAGCGGGTAGCGATGGCCGACCACTTCTTCCCGCATCTCTCCACCCCGACCGGCGACAGCCCGCAACCATTCACCTTCCCACAGAAAAATACAGGCGCTATCATAGGGAACCACCCGGGCCAGATGGATCAGGATACTATCCAAAACCTCCTGCAAATCAATGGTGGCCGTCAGGGCCGCCGTGGCCTCGCGCAACATATCGGCCTGTTCGCGGGCGGTGTGTTCCGCTTCGGCCCGTTGATGAATTTCCTGGTACAACCGCGCATTTTCGAGGGCCACCGCCACCTGGTCGGCCAATGTTTGCAGCAGTGGTTGATCGTCCTGGGTAAAGCAGGTTGGGGTCTGGCTCATCGCCTTCAAATAGCCGACGATCCGCTCGCCCATTTTCATGGGGACGACCAACATGGCAGCCGGATCGTCATCGTCGCCATCCTCCTGGGCGATTACCCCCCCGCTCTCGTCGAGGAGTTCATAACCGGCCTCCTCGCAGGCAAACGTTTCCCGGATGGCAGCGATGACCCGGCTCAAGATGGCGTTTTCGTCTCGCAGTCGGGTCAACTCTTGACCGAGGCTATGGATGGCGGCCAGCCGCTCTTCGACCCGCTTACGGGGGGTGATGTCGGTAATCAAGCCATCGTAGGCCACGACGGTCCCCTCCTTATCCCGCCGCAGCACCGGCGTGTGGCGCACCCAGCGGATCGAGCCATCTTTATGGGTCAACCGATGTTCCAGCGGCGGAACGGCCTGCCCGGCCAACAGATGAGCAATCTGGTCGGTCACCGTGACCCGATCCTCTTCATAAATCATCTGATACCAGAGGTGAGGGTCGGCGGCATACTCTTGGGAGGTGTAACCGGTCACGGCCACGCAGTTCAGGCCGTGCTTGGTGGAGATGGCCCGTCCCTGGTCAACCGTGACGGTGTAGATGTAGTCGGTCACGGAGTGGAGCAACCGTTTGTACCGCTCCTCGCTGGCCTGGAGGGCCTTTTCGGCCTGCTGCCGTTCGATCACCTCTTTTTGCAGATCGCTCGTGCGGGCCTCGACGCGGGCCTCCAGGGCCTCGTGGGCCTGGAGCAGGGCGGCTTCGGCCTGTTTCTGTTCGGTAATGTCACTCACCACGATGCGGCAATGGCTCTCATCTTCCGAGGCCGCCGCACTATCCAGGCGGGCATAAAAACTCGTACCATCGTTACGGACCAGACGCAAGTCGAACGTTTGCGGGGTCTGGGTTTTGAGGAACTCCCGCCGGTTGAGATAGTACGCATCTTGATCCTCCGGGACGATGAGTCTGGTGAAGAGATGTCCCAGCAACCGCCCCCGCTCCACGCCCAACATTGTGGCTCCGGTCAGGTTGGCCTCGATGATGACATCTGAGCCGTTGATCGTAAAATAACCGACCGGCGCGAAGTCATACAGATCGGCCAACCGGTTGCGCGAGGCTTCTAGCTGCTGTTGAGCCGTCAGCAAATCTTCATTC